>NZ_JAUOER010000025.1:0-85869 GCF_031932025.1 Shewanella sp. SP2S2-4 | reverse complement strand
TTCACTAATGGCAGGCACTTTTCAGCTTGGTGTGGCTTAGTTCCCAAGCAACACAGCAGTGGAGGTAAAGATAACCTCCTTGGGATAAGCAAACGGGGAAATGCGTATTTACGCACCCTGTTCATCCACGGCGCCAGAGCCGTGTTGCAACACAGTTGTCATAAACAGGATAAATTTAGCTGCTGGGCAATCCAGTTAGCAGAACGCCGAGGTTTTAACCGAGCCTGTGTAGCCGTCGCCAATAAACTCGCGAGAATGGCATGGGTTATCGCGGCGCATGACGAAGAATATCGACTTCCAGTATAGTGCTGAATAGATTCAATAAACGTTAATAACTAACCAACCAGCAAGTTGCTAAGACACTTGAATTGATGATGAGACAGTCAGACTGATCTACCGAAAACCTTAGCTCGGCATAGGCTCATAATGAAGCCGCAAGGATGATAAGGACAGTAGAAGCAGATATCCATCAGGGCCAGAGGCATACCTCAATAACAGGCCGGATATATGGGTGCAATGAACTCTTCTCAAAATCGCTATCGAATGTCTTGCAAACCGGATGGGTCCATATATGCCTCAGCACCAATACGAAAGTGCTGCCGCGAACGCTCGGTTTGTGCGCCCCAATAACAATCGACGGGGACTTTCACCTCACCCATAGTGTCGTGTTCGATTCGATATTGCTGTTCCATGCGCATCTCCTTCGCTAAAACCCTCTAAGCCTTCACCATACTCGCTCAGGGCGAAAGTACAATTAACCTCCAACAAGGAGTATCAATGATAAGGCTGATTTAAACGTAAAGATTGGCGTAAAGGCAGGCGGAAGAGCGTGAATTGGCAGGATTAGCGAGGCACTAACACAGCAGACTAAAACAGTAAAAAGCAGATTAACAAAAGCGCAGACCTAGAAAGTCAAAAGGGGCATCGCCCTTATGCTGATGCCCCTTTCGGTTTTGTGCCTTACGGTCATATGACCCTTTGCCCTTTTTGGCTTTCTCGGTGCGGGTCCTAAACAGGGGACTCGTCACTAACGCTTTAAGTGCGTTGTCGGTAATGGTGCCTCGGCCACTTTCGTGTTCTAAGGTCATATTTTGCGGTTTTTGTTTAGTCATTTTATGCCTCACTGCTTAATGAAAGTTAAGCCCATGGCCTAACAGCGCAAACTATAACGCAATCAAATCAGATGTACAGAGTTTGTGCACTCCAACATAAAAAATGGCGTTGACTAGTAGGAAAGTATGATAGATTATTCAAACAAAAATAATATATTAAGCTTAATAATCAATAAGATTTAGTTAATGAATTTTAAGATTTAGTTTACGGATTTTGCCATAACCTTTATTGGCACTCAGGTTACACTTTGTAATCGACAGATAAGGAGATCAATTTGAAATCCACCTTAGTCGCTCAACCTTGGCTCGGCGCACTGCTCTTGCTGATGACGCTTCAAGCCCCGCTCGCCAATGCCTTTTCCAGTTCAGACGCCTGTGTGATTACCATGGGGTATCGCACCAGCGAACGCTTACCTTTTATCGGAGATGAGCCCAATAACACGGGATTTTATCACGATCTTTACCAAGCAGCGGCGGACAAGATTGGCTGCAAACTCAATATAGTGCGCGCACCTAAATTACGCATACTGCGGGATCTCAAGCTCGGCAACATCGACTTTTATCCTGGGCTTAACTTCACCGAAGATCGGGCTAAATACGCGCATTTTATCCCTAATGGACTTTCACAACGCGCCATAGGCATTAGCCGTGCAGGCGCCGCCGATATTCGCTCGATTGAGCAGTTGGTCAACAACAAGATGACCCTCTTAATCGCCCCCGGCAGTTACGACTTTGGCGGCCTGCCCGACAAAATACAAGTACGTAAACCGCCTGAACTCAATGTGTCTAAAGCCTTGGATTATTTGCTTTCAAACCAAGGGGATTTTTTCATCTACGATCAAACCACACTGCATTATTACCTAAAGGATCGCAACCCAACTCAGTTCAAACTCCACTATAACTGCTGCCAATCTGCGCAGGAAATGTACCTCGGCTTCTCGAAAAAAAGCCGTCACTTCCGCGGTAGACACAACCCTAACTATCACGCCGAAAACCCCATCAGCCCAGATAATAATCCCACAGTGTTAGCGCCTGATTCTAAAGCTTTCCAGTTTGCCAAAGCACTCGCTGCCATGGATTCCCAAGGCGAAACTCAGCGGCTGTATAGCAAGTATTTTGGTTAGCTCAAGTCTTAAAAACTCACGCCTCCTCTAACGGCCGATAAAGCAGGTTCCATTGATACGCTTATCGATGATTGATGAGCACAATGTTTAAAGAGTCAAAGAAAATCATGGCCTAAGTGATTCAAGTGCGAGGGATTTACCTCCTGCTCATGCCTTATTCTGTTTTTAGCCCGCTTTATTGCCCTCTGCGACAATATGCCGCACCTGTCACTCTTAGATGCTCTTTATAATGCAGCGCAATTAATCCAAGTGAATGGAAGACAATAAGATGGCTGCAAATTCTGCGTATTTATCTCACCCGTTTAAAACTTCAGTAATTTCCTCATCCCTCGCAATCGCGATGGGCTTATCGTTAGCACCGCAGGCAATGGCCGATGACAGCGAATTAGCCAATATTGAACGCTTAGAAGTCCACGGCCAACAGACCGAAAACCGCAACACGCTAGGTTCGGCTGAAAATCTACTGAAAGGACAAGGGGTCGATTTCTCCGAAGCGGGCGGCGTATCGGCCCTGCCTATTCTCAATGGCATGATGGGCGATCGCATTAAAGTGCTGGTTGATGGTGCGGACATTACCGCTTCCTGCGCCAACCAAATGAATCCACCGCTGTCCTATATTTCTGCCAATCAAGTCACCACAGCCGAAGTGATTGCGGGCGTATCGCCAGTCAGTGCCGGTGGCGACAATATTGCGGGCGTGATTAAAGTTAGCAGCCTTAACCCTAAATTTGGTGAAAGCGATAGCATCAAGTGGAATAGTGGCGATATTTCAACGGGATATCGCAGTGTGAGTGACACCTTGCTACTGGGCACCCATGCCACAGTTGCCAGCAAAAATATCAGCCTAAGCTATCAAGGCGCCTATGAAGATGCCAACAGCTATAAAGATGGCAATGGCGATAAAGTCATCGATACCCTGTACAGCGCACAAAACCATGCATTGACCGCCGCATGGCGCGATGAGACTCAACAAGTTGCTATCAAACTGACCCATCAGAATATTCCATTTCAAGGTTTTGCTAACCAATACATGGATATGACGGATAACAAGAGTTACGGTGCCCTCGCCCGTTATCAACTTAAACTCGACGATGACGGCGAATTCAGTGCCCAAGTAAACTGGCACGGCGTGAAACACGAGATGGGCTTTTTCACCCCAGAAAAAACCGGCAAGATGCCGATGAACACTGAAGGTGACGACTACAGCTATCAACTGCACTGGCGCTTGCCAATGGGCGATGACAGCACCTTACTGGTCGGCCAAGAATTCTATAGCTACCAGCTCGACGATGTGTGGCCTGCAGTGCCAGGCACTATGATGGCGCCGAATGATTACATCAACATCAACGATGGCGAACGTCGCCGCGCCGCCGTTTATGGCGAATGGCAGCAAGATTTGAGCCCTAGCTGGTGGTTATCGGCGGGTGTTCGCTTTGAATATGTAACCACCAATACCGGTGAAGTCCAAGCCTATAGTGACATGCCAATGATGGGCATGCCGAATATGGATGCCGCTGCGGCGCAGGCCTTTAACGAGATGGACAGAGAGCGTAATGATGATCTGATCGACGCCACCTTACTGGCGCGCTATCAATTATCAGCTAATCAACAACTTGAGTTTGGTTTAGCCCGCAAGAATCGTGCACCCAATCTGTACGAGCGTTACAGCTGGGGCCGCGGCACTATGGCGACCACTATGATAGGTTGGTATGGCGATGGAAATGGTTACGTGGGTAATCCGGATCTTAAACCAGAAACCGCCCATACCCTGAGCGCGGCCTACAAATATAACGGTGATAGCTGGCAAGTCTCGACCACAGCTTGGTACACAGCTGTGACTGACTATGTCGATGCCGAAGTCATTGGCAGTTTCAATCGCACTAGCTCAGCTGATGGCAAACGCAATATTCTTCAATTCACTAACTTAGATGCCAATCTCTATGGTGCACGCTTTAATGCGCTCTATCAGTTTGCTGAAACCAACACAGGCAAATGGCAAGTGTTAGGCAAAGTGAATGTAACCCGTGGTGAGCGAGATGAAGGCAATGAGCCTTTATATCAAATCAAGCCGCTGCAAACCGAACTGGCACTGCAACATCAACTCGGTAACTGGGAAAACAGTCTTTCATGGCAATGGGTTGCGACCAAAGATCGTGTGGATGACCGCCGCCTTGAAAATGAAACCGACAGCTACTCCTTGCTCAATTTAAACAGCAGCATGAAATGGCAGGATCTGACTGTTACCTTCGCCGTGAATAATCTGTTCGACAGCTACTATGAGCTGCCACTGGGCGGCGTGAGTGTGGCGGAATTTAAGGCCGATAATACCAATGGCTTTAAGCAGATTGCCGGTGCAGGCCGCTCGTTTGAACTCAGCGCAAGCTATGCGTTTTAACGACCGATTTTAAAGGCACTGTTTTTAATAACATCGTTTTTAACCACATGGCTTTTTAACGACACGGTTTTTTAGGGCGAATAACTCTAATCCAAACGTTAAACAAAAAGGGCAAGCAGATTAAGTGATTAATCGCTTGCCCTTTTCTATGCTCAAACCATATTCATGTTACTGACGCTAAAGCACTGGCACTACAACGCTGAGACGACTTAAGCACTATGCACAAAGAGTAAAACTATGGATTAGTTACCCGCAATCTTCATTTCAGATAACAAGATACCGCCGGTACGAATCGATGAGCGCAGATCAAAATCCTTACTCACGGCTTGCACGCCACGGAACATCTCTTTCAAGTTACCCGCGATAGTGATTTCTTCCACTGGATATTGGATCTCACCGTTTTCAACGTAAAAACCTGCAGCACCACGGGAATAATCGCCCGTTACCATGTTCACGCCTTGGCCCATAACTTCGGTCACAATCAAACCTGTGCCCATGTCTTTTACCAATTCGTCGAAGGTTTGGCCTGTGTGGCCGAGCGTCCAGTTATAGATACCGCCCGCATGGCCCGTGTTAGTTAAACCTAACTTGCGCGCCGAGTAGCTGGTCAGCAAATAGGTTTCTAACATGCCGCGGTCAATAATGCGTCTGTCTTGAGTCGCCACACCTTCACTGTCGTAGTTCGCGCTCGCCAGTGCGCCCAGTAAATGCGGCTGCTCTTCGATATTGAACCAATCGGGGAAGATTTGGGTGTTGATCGAATCCAATAAGAAACTGGATTTACGGTATAAACTGCCACCACTGATCGCACCGATAAAGTGGCCGATTAACCCTGTGGCGATATCTGGCGCTAATAAAATAGGTAAACGCGTCGTCGCGATCTTGCGCGCACCGAGGCGGCTTACCGTCTTCTCGGCGGTCTTTAAACCGACCGTTTCAGGTGACAGCATCTCGCTGAATTTACGGGCAATAGTGTAATCGTAATCCCGTTGCATATTGCCTTCGCTATCTTCACCGATCACGCTGCAACTTAAGCTATAACGCGAGCTGCAATAACCGTTTAAGAAACCGTGGCTGTTGCCATACACTTTAACCGCAGTGTGGGCATTGGCACTGGCGCCGTCGGAATTATTAATGCGCGGATCGGCATCGAGCGCCGCTGTTTCAGCGCGGATCGCCAGTTGGGCTAACTCATCGGGGGAAATATCTTGTGGATAATACAGCTGAAGATCGCGGATCTGAGTTGCCATCAAGGCTTTATCGGCAAGACCACTGAAAGGATCGGGCGAAGTGTAACGGGCAATATCGTCGGCCGCTTTCACCGCTAAGGCAATGGCCTCTGGACTTAAATCCGACGTCGATGAACTGCCCTTGCAACCATCGCGGTAAACCGTAATCCCTAAGGCACCATCTTTATTAAATTCAACGGTTTCGACTTCTTTTAAACGGGTAGAAACCGACAAACCTTGTTGTTTACTGATTGCCACTTCGGCAGCATTCGTTCCTAATTTGTTGGCATATTCCAGCGCCACGGCCACCGCATCTTTCAGCGCGCCCAATTCACTATCGATTCTGTTCAAAGACACAAAGCTACTCTTTCGTTGTCGGCAATTGCCGTAGCATAACAAACACAAATCCCATTCACATTAATTATTCACCGCCGACTTAGGCTTGAGAGCGTATCCTAAGCACATTCACCTAGGCGATTTTTGGCTGGAGATGTTATTATTAGCCAGTAAATTACTTGAGGTTTTATCTATATGAAGATTGTTGGTGATTCAGAACATTTTAAACAGCCCTACGACATAGATGAAGATTATGTCAGCAGTAAAACAACGGACAAGCGTGATAGCGAAGCCGTGCAAAAAGTCGGTATGGAGCTTGTTTCACTGAGCAAGACTCAGCTAGATAAAATCGAGCTGGATGAGTTTTTGTACGACGCTATCCTGCAAACACGCAAAATCAAGGTTAATACTGAGGCGTATCGTCGCCACATGCAGTATATCGGCAAATTGATGCGTAATTTTGATATCGAGCCTATTAAGGCTTCACTCGCTATCGTGTTGAATAAAAACAACAACGAAACTGCGAAGTTGCAGATGTTCGAAAAAATGCGTGAACGCTTACTCAGCCAAGGTGATGCTGAAATTCAAACCTTAGTTGAGCATTATCCGCAATTAGACAGACAGAAACTGCGTACTTTGGTGCGTCAAGCGACCAAAGAACTGGCCAAAGGTCCAGAATCAAAATCATCTAAAGAGCTGTTTAAATATCTACGCAGCGAAATCCAAGACTAATTAACTTCAGCCCCACAAGGATGTTGCTTATGCGACTTAGCAAAACGTTATGTAGCCTAGCTTTGCTTTTTATTGGACTATTTGGACTCGGGGCCTGTAACGGCCCTGCGGACGAAGATAACGGTGGCACAGATGCCACTGACGGTATCTATAAACTGTCTATCGACTTTAAGACCTTATCGGGTTCTGAATGCGGCAGTGTTACTTCACTCCAAAGTTTCCCTAAAGACACAGGTTTTTGCGCAGTCGCGAAGTTAAAGAAAGGCTCAGCTATAGTGAGCAAGCAGAAAGTCGACTTTACGACAGACCTTGGTGTATTAACACCTAATAGCAAACTAACAGACAATAACGGTGAAGCCATTATTATCGTTAGTAATCCTGATTTACTTGTCAATGCAGGGACAATTACTGCAACGACAACTCCAAAAGATTCCACAACGGCGCTAACAGCTACGCGCAAGTTTGAGTTTTTAAGTGCTAGCGATGGTACCTCTCCTGCAGCTCCTAAACTCAGCGCCAGTATTTTAAATAGCTCAGCCTTAGTGACTCGCTTCAAAGTCGATGAGTCGGTACAACTGCAAGCCATATTGCTCGATAGCGAAAGCAACGGCATCGAAGGCGCGAAAGTGACGTTCAGCGCCGGCTCTGCAGCGCTGAATCCTGCAAGTGCATTAACCGACAATCAAGGTATTGCCCAGGTGCCTTATACGCCAAGTGCAACTGAATTAGGGGCAAACTCCCTCACGGTCACAGTGGACTACCAAGGTCAATCGCTGCAAACCAGCAGTCTGTATGAAGTCTTGAGTAAAGATGCGGTCAATCAAGAAGGTACGCTGAAACTCGGCTCATTCAATGGCGCTGTCTTTACTGAAGGTAAACTGGCGAGTACCTTAACGGCCGATGCCAATGGCGCATATAAGATCAGCGCAGGTGGCAGCTTTGGGGTGACCGCAAGTTTAGTCTTAGAGGCCAATGACGGTACTATTACCCGAGTGCAAACCCCCTCTTCCATCAGCTTTAGCTCAGATTGCACCAACAGCAATAGTGCGACACTCGATACCCCAGTGACGACCTTATCGGGTAATGCGAGCTCAACCTTCCAAGACACAAGTTGCAGTGGCAACAGTGAACGTAGCGACCAAATCATCGCCACGACAGTAGCAGGTAATCAGACGCTAACGGCAAATTTCCCATTTACTCTACAACGCCAAACCCTTGCCAGCTTAAGTTTTGAGTCGGCAGAGCCGGCACAAATTCGCATTAAAGGTGCGGGCGGCACAGGTGCAAGCGAATCCTCTTTAGTCAGCTTCAAAGTCATCAGTGCCGATGGAAAGCCTACAAAGCAACAAAAAGTCAGCTTTACCTTAGACACTGTGGTTGGCGGATTAAGTTTTGACAATGGCACTGCGAATGCGCAAGGCCAGACTAACTCCCAAGGTATCGCCAGTGTGCGAGTATTATCCGGCACAGTCCCCACACCCGTGCGCGTAGTTGCTACTGCCGTTGACGCCGATACGAGCGAAGTGATCACTAGCCAATCTGAACAGTTAATCGTGGGTACTGGCTTGCCGCAGCAACTGGGATTCAGTTTATCGACTTCAATCTTCAATCCTGAAGCAGGTGACTTTAGTGGTGAAACTGCAACGATCACCATTCGAGCCTCAGATAGTTTTGGCAATCCAGCGCCCGATGATACCGCGGTTAACTTCACCACAGAAGGCGGCCAGATCCCGACATCATGTGTCACTAAAAATGGCACTTGTAGCGTCGTTTGGACATCACAATCAGCACGCGTACCCGATCACCGCATCACGATTCTCGCTTATGCCTTAGGTCACGAAACCTTCTTCGATACCAATGGCAATAACATCTTTGATGATGCCGATATCAGTAAAGACATCAATGGCACGCCAGTGACTGACTTAGCCTGTTTAACTCGGTCAGGCGTCGCAAAAAAATGCACCGGTAATGGCATGGACATCGAAGCCTACCTTCCTAGTGGTTTCAGTGATCTAGGTGATGCGTTTAGGGATGACAATGAAGATGGTATTTGGAATTTAGGTGAAAAGTATTTAAATACTAAAAATAGTGACACCTACCTTTCTGCCGATGGCAAGTTTAACGGTCCACAATGCGAAAGTGCACTCTGCGGCAAAGGCCAAGCCAATAAAACCTATATCCGCAAAGCCTTAGTGATGAGTATGTCAGGCTCACAGGCTTATATCAGTGTGATGCAAGACGGTGTGTTATTGCCGAGTGTGAATGACATCAAACCTGTGGCCGTTGGTGCTAGTTCTGAGTTTGTAGTATTTGTCCACGACAGTGCGAATCAAATCATGCCAGCTCAGACAAGTATCGAATTGTGCGTCGATTGTGCTGGTGCGCCTAAAACCTTCGAGGTTCCCAATACTGTGTATGCGAAAGGCAGTCTAGGTTCACCACTGAAATTTACGGCATCGGCCAACACCAGCGTATCGGTGAAAGTCACGACCCCTAAAAATGTCATCACTGATGGCTTAGGTTTCACAGTACCAGCGCTTTAAAACTCAATTAAGCAAACTGAAAAGACCCGCGAATGCGGGTCTTTTTATTGGAGGATTTTATTAGAGGATGACAACCCACAGCCCTTAGATCTACTACACATCTTTAGTTATAGCTGTGCATCTATGAGCCATGACTCTCACTAATTTTATAGCTCTTAATTTTGTAGCTCTACTGCGCGGCGTAAACGGAAACTACGTAAAGCCAAATACAATGCTCCCACAGCCGCCCATATAAGCCCCAGCTCTAATGATTGTGGCTCTAAGTTTGCCCAAAGCACGCCAATAGTACCGGCGCCACACAGGGGCAATACTAAGTATTGTAGGTGATCCTTAAAGGATTTATTACGTCGATCCCTTAGGTAAAACTGCACAATCACGGATAAGTTTACGAAGGTGAACGCCACTAAAGCACCAAAATTCACTAAGGCTAGCGCCATTTCTAAATCAAATGAGACGGCAGATAGCGCAAGCGCACCCACCAACAAGACATTAAATGCAGGGGTTCGCCATCTAGGATGGATATAAGCAAACCCTTTACGTGGCAACATATTATCCCGCCCCATCACATATAAAATCCGTGCAACCCCAGCATGGGCAGCCATACCGGATGCCAATACGGCAACTGTGGTCGCCACTAATACGATGGACTGGAATAGATTACCACCCACATAGAGTGCAATTTCAGGCAATACCGCATCAAGCTCCTTGAAGCGGGAAATATTGGGGAAATAAAGCTGAAGGAAATAAGACACGCCGACAAAAATCACCCCACCAATCAAGGCGGTCAACACGATAGCGCGAGGAATAACACGCTGCGCATCCTTCGTTTCTTCGGTCAGCGAGCTCAAACCGTCAAAGCCGAGGAAGGAAAAACACAAAATAGTGGCGCCAGTAAATAACGGCACAATCGCCATATTATCGGTATAAAAAGGTCGTACGCTCGCAATCGCACCTTCGCCTTCACCAAGGGAAATGCTATAGGCCATTAATGCTATAAACACGAGGATAATGGCGATCTGCACAAACACTATCACCCCATTAAAGTTAGCCACCAAATCAATCCCTTTAAGATTGAGCAGGGTCATTATGGTCACGAGTGCGAAAATGAAGATCCAAGGTTCGACAGTGGGGAACATGGCCGTTAAATAGATTTTTGCCAGCAACATGTTGATCATTGGCATAAACATATAATCAAGCAGTGACGACCAGCCCACCATAAAGCCGACATTCGGACTAAAGGTTTTCTGGGCGTAGGTGTAGGCTGATCCCGCGTAGGGATATTTACGCACTAAGTGGCCATAACTGAACGCGGTAAACAAAATTCCCGCCAGCGCGAATAGATAAGACGTAGCCACATGGCCAGAGGTAATCTCAGAAACAATACCAAAGGTGTCAAAAACAGCCATAGGCGTGAGATAGGCGAGCCCCATCACTACCACTTGCCATAAATTAAGGGTCTGCTTCAAACCCGGTTTGTGTTGACTCATGAGCACGCCCCCATTGCACAGGGGTGAACAGCTAACCATGCATCTGCAATTGGTTCTGGCATGTGACTCACCATCAGCACTTTAGGCTTAATGGCTAACTCAACAACTTGATTTACGACAATGACCGAAAATTCGGCGCACAACAGCCCCATTGATTTGTCCTCATTAAAATAGGTTCAGCCGAACCTCATATCATTTCCGGATGTTTACCGGCCTCAATTGTTTTAAAACGCTTACTCTCTAAATAAAAATAACCGAGATACTGAGTACCTCGGCCATTTTTTCGGCGCGCATTCTCCCCCAAAACCCGCTAGAAGACAACCCAACAAGGGCACTTTGCTGGCTATCTGCGCGATGAAAGTTAACTTAACGGAATAAGCAGGGATAAGCTCAAGACAGGATAATTGTTCATTTGTATTAAATTTGTTATTGGAAATGAAGCAGATATAGATATAATCGTTCGGCAAAAAATTAAACAGGGGCCGTTTAATTTGCGAAGCGACTGCTTCATTTGTTTTATCGCATCAAAAGGAAGATGACATGCGTAAAATTACTTTAATCTCTCTGGCCATTGGCAGCTGTTTTCTCGCCGCCTGCGCCGCAAAACCACCTATTATCGCTCAAGAAAAAACCGTTGAAATCGATGGTATTAACCTAGTTTTTGGTGGCAGTTTTGATACAGAACGCAAAAACATTTCACTCTCAGTAAATGGCGACTCTGTTATGAAAGGCACTTTCCCTCCTTATACTCCGACCCAAAACTTGAGCGGTAAATACAAGGATTTCAAAATTTCTAGCCAATGCTATTTCGGTTCAGTGCTCAGCAGCCAAGGTGGCGCATTTGGCGCGATTGCCGGCGTCATTCAAGCGACTAAGTCGAGCTCAGGCGATAAGTGCGATATGCTCGTCGATGGTAAAATTGTAGAAAGTCTTTACTTCTAAAGATTAATTACAGAAGTACCTAAACAGCCCCTGTAAAGTTCAAGCCCAGTAAACACTCGCGAGATACTCTGTCCCGCGAGTCCATCAAAGCTGATTAGCTTCAGCCAACAATCTCGCTCTGCGCTTTATACCCCAGATCGCTAAGCAAAAGAAAACCGCAAATAAGCCCCAGAGTTGTAGCCACTTGGGCATCACACTTGCCCAACTTGCGCCCATTTGATTAAGTTCTAACATGCCCATAATTGCGGGTACGGCAGGAATAAACTGCGAACCTAACACTAGCGGTTCAGGAATGAGCGCTATCGGCCAGACAAAACCCGACACGAATAGGATCGGCATTGAAATCAACAGTAGCACTTGGGTCGGTAAATCGCGACGGGTAAACAAGGTGCTCATGGCGACCCCAGCAGCGGCGGTAGCCAATAAAAAAGGCAACAACCATAATGCCACTGTGCCAAGGCTCGCTTGAATACTGACGTGATACCAGTGGTAGCAATAGCCGACGTAGAAGCTAGTAAAAAAGAGATAAATCAACATGAAGGCGAGTATTCGCCCACATAAGAGTTGTACGGGCGAGACCTGCTGCCAATAGCCCTTCTGGCGCCATTGCCCCGCCCCCAGGATCCCTGTACCGATCAGCAGTGTTTGATGCAGGATCAGCAAAAATAGTCCAGGTACCACATATGGCGTATAACCTAGGCTTGGGTTAAAGGCCGGCACGCTATTTAAGTGCATCGAGTTCAGGTTCTGCTCGGCCTGTTTAGGATTTGTGCCTTGGGCCAACATGCCAATCAATTGCACTTGCTTGCCCGCGTCCATACCCGCGCTCACTAAACCTTCGACAACCGCGGAATAAATCAGGAAATAACTGGCATCGCCGCCATAACTTAACGTCACTCCCTTACCCAGCATTAAGTCACGGCGGAAACCTTCTGGGATCACCAGTAAGCCGTGGGCCTTGCGCGTCTCAATAAAACGCTTCGCCTCGGTAATCGAACCCACTTGGCCTATGACTTGGATTTTTGCACTGGCGTCAGCATGGCGGATCAACTGGCGGCTTAAGGAAGAATGGTCTAAGTCCACCACGATCAGTTGTTGCTCGGTCGGTACTTGGTTTAAATAGGGTAAAGGATACAAAATCGAATAAAACAGCACGCCGCCAAACAAGGTCACTGCGATCGCTTTATCGCTAATAATCGCCTTAAGTTCAGTTAACATCAGTCGCCAGATATTCATCCTATTGCCCCTTCGCAGGCAGAGCTACGCCCGAGTCAACTACTGCCACCACATTATTCGCGCTAACCGTGCTCGGCAATAATTGACGCGATAGCAAATAGATCAAAGGCAGCAAACAGATAAAGCCCCAATAACTGCTGAGTTGGCCCGCCACGCTCGGCCAAGTGGCACCGTAACTGACGACGCTCACATGGGACTCAATATAGTGGCTCGAAGGCATAATAAGTCGCCACCACTGGGCTAATTGCGGCATCTCATGGGTGGGGAAAGTGATGCCCATAAAGGCAAACGCGGGCGCAAATAAGGCCGTGCAGAAACTAATGACCCGCGCACTGTCACGCATCACGACAAAGATGAATAACACTAGACTCCAGACCGCCAGTAACATCACCAATTGTGCCACCAGCAATAGGGCCAAACTGCCCGCCATAGGCAACGCGAGATACAAGTAAAGCCAAGTTAAAATAAAGCCGCCCTGCAGCATCAATATCGGCGTAAACAACACCACTTTCGCCAGCACCTTAGGCCAAAAATGCTCGGTTAAGGTATTCGATATACCATTGACCTGAGTTGTGGGCGCGAGATGCAGCTCTCGATTTAAGCTGTTGGCCATCACTAGCATAGATAACAACTGCCACAGCGCAATCAGCACTGGCGGCACTAAGAAGCCTATGTAGTTGTTATTTCGGTTAAAAAGTGCCGTTGTTTGGCTTTTGACTGGGCTTAAATTGACTGCAACTTGGGATTTAGGCGTGCCGTTGGCGAGCTGTTTTAAGCCTGCGACATGCAATAAACCGTCACCCAGACTCAGCTGAATTTGGCTTGAGAGTAACTTGCCCACCAGCAAAAATTGGCTGTTGTAGCGCACATCTATGGTGGGCTTATGGCCAGTGAGCAAATCTTTTTTCATATCATAGGGAAAGACCACGATAGCGTAGACTTTCGCCTGCTGCATCGCCGACACGGCCGCGGCTAAATCGGTGAAGTTTTGTGGCTCAGTCACAGGATTAGCCTTCAGCTGACGGGTCAGCATACGGCTTAATTGACTGTGGTCTTGATCGACAATCGCCACCGGTAGTTGCCTTGGTAAGCCTGCACTGAACAGCCACCACAGGCATAACATCCCGATAAGCGGAATATAACTGATCAGCGCCAGCTGCCAAGGGTCGCGCCACAGCGCATTGAGCTCACGGCGAACTAACGCGATGAGCAAGGCCATAACGCTTCTGCTCGATGGCTGTGATTCATCCTTAGTTTTGTCGACCGTATTGGCGTTGGGCGTGCGTTCAGTCACGGCTTTTACTCACTGCGCAGCAACACAGACATACCGACACGCAGATCGGCAATCGGCTGGCTTGGACGCAATTCCACTTCGAAGGTGCGCATATCAAAATCGTGGCCGCTCTCGGTCGAGCGCCATGTCGCAAAATCCCCCATCACGCTGATATGGGACACAGTAAAGTCCACATCTTGCCCGAGCGCAGGAATATTCAGCTGAACTTTTTGGCCTTGCTTGAAGCGCTTAAGTTGATCTTCGCGCACTTGGAACACGGCCCATGAATCCTGCATGTCAATCAGGCTCACAATCGGAAAACCGCTCGGCGCTAATTCACCCGCCTGCAATAGCACGTCGCTGATTTCACCCGATTTAGGCGCGCGCATTTGGCTATCTTGCATAATGGCGTTGACTTCTTTTACCGCACCTTCGGCCATACGGGCGTTACCGGCGGCAGCGGCTTTGGTTTCGACCCGCGCGCCTTCCTGCGCCATTTGATACATGGCTAACGCCGCTTGCTCTGTGTATTTCGCCGCTTGCCATTGGGTAAAGGCTTCATCGCGTTTTTGTCTCGCGGCCACTCCTTCATTGAAGAGGTTTTCAACGCGGATATAAGTGGTTTTAGCCAGCGTTGCCGCTGCCTGTGCCTTGAGCCATTGCTCTTTGGCCGCCATCACTTCTTGGCTACGGGCGCCGTTGTTGGCTTCAAGCTGCATCGCTTTAGCGGCATCACGGCCACCTTCGGCCTGCATCAACTTAGCATCTAACTCAGGGCTGTGGATGGCGAACAACAAATCCCCTTCGGCCACACTGTCACCACGGCGCACCAGCACTTGCTCAACACGGCCTGGCACCTTAGAGGAGACATTGTATTCGCGGGCTTCAATCTGGCCCTGCAACAGGCTCGGCTGCGGACTGTACGCCAGCTTGAGGCCATAGGCCAAGATAAGGCCTAATGCGACCAACGCCACAAGGGCAAGTATTCTGTTAGCGCGCATTGTTTGTCTCCTGCACTTGGGTAGGGGCTGTGGTTTGAGCTGAGTTTCGAGCTATGGTACGACCGATAAATTCATCTAATTGACCACTGATGGCCATTAATCTGGCATAGGCTTGCACATAACGATAACGGGCGGCCAGTTGCTGAGTCTTGACTGCGCTGAGTTTCAGCTCGGCATCGACTCTGTCGATAGAAGTTGAAAGCCCTTGATTAAAGGCGATTTCCCGCAGGCGCAGGTTTTCGCTGGCGAGTTCGAGTGAGGTATCCAGCGCCTTCACTTCTTCTTCGGCCTGTAATAATTGGCGATAACTTTGATCCAGTAACAGACTCAAGTCTTGCCGTGTTTGCGCCTTGGTATAACGGGCCTGCAAGAGTGCACTCTTGGCGGCTTCGACCTTACCACTGCGACCGTCACGGCTGAGAATAGGCACTTTAACGCCGACGCCGACCATCCAATCGGGCTCTACCTGAGAAAACAGGCTGTCATCTTCGTAAAGTGTGTAATTACCAAAGAGGAAAACCGTGGGGTGATACTTACCCTGTTCTAATGACACCAAGCCATTGGCCTGCGCTTCCTTGGCCTCGAGCAATTTGAGCGCTGGATGTTGGCTCAGCGTCACTTGGGTGAGCTGACCTAAAGACGGCGCATGCGGCAAGACAAATAGAGGTGACTCAGTACCAACATCGCTTTGCTGCAACATGCGCGACAGGGCGATAACTGCCATTTCGTGTTGACGGCGAGCGCTGCCTAAATTGACTTTGGCATTATCTAACGCGACCTGCGCATTGAGGCGCTCAACCTTAGCGATTTGCCCTTCTCGCTCTAAAGCGAGCGCATGGTCAACATGCTTAGTTAAAGAGCCAACAAGATCGGTTTGGGTATTCACCAGCGCCAGCGTGACATCAACGGCATAGTATCTGTCGACCAATAGGGTAAATAAATCCCGGGTGGCGAGCTGTAACTCTTGTTGCTTCTCGGCCACCATAGCCGCGTGTATACCTTGGGCTGCGGTGATCTGCCCGCCCGTATAAATCGGCCACATGGCTTGTAAGCTCGCGCGGAAGATATCTTGCTCGGTAAAAGGTGTGACAAACATTGATCCCGGAATACTCGCCAGTGCTCCGCCAAGGGCGGGTGGCAAAGTGGCGGGATCAAGGGAGGCTAAGGGATTAAGATCCCGAAGATCGAGTTCAATCGGTTTTTCGAGGTGGGTATAACTGCCATTAAGGCTCAAGGAGGGCAGATTTAAGCTCTCGCCCGCCTCCTCTTCACCTTTAGCGCGATTCACTTCCTGGGATTGCGCTTGCAACTTGTCGCTCACCTTGAGCACTTGTTGCCAAGCGTCGGTGAAGCTCGTGGGCTGGGCATAACCAGCCAAAGGCAATAAACAAGGCAAGGGCAGTAAACACAGCCAAGCCACACGTGATAGTTTCATTAACACCTCTAGAGTAGTTACTCTAATTTCCTTTGCGAATGATAACATCCATCATGCTAAGCGGCTAGAAGGACGACCACAGAGGATCGGACCTAGCACTTTGTGACTGAGCTGCTAAGGCGATGCATCTCAGCTTAGCTCATTGGCGCATAACATGCGCATGCACTTGAACATAAAAATAAATTTCAACATGAGCATTAAGCCGAACAAAGCTTTGCCAGTTACCACGCTTATCGCCATCGCGCATCTACAAGCTCAACGAATACTAAGCCGTACCCCCCACGGTTAAACGATCTAACTTCAAGGTGGGTTGGCCTACGCCTACGGGGACACTTTGACCGTCTTTACCGCAAACGCCAACACCTTGATCTAAAGCCATATCGTTACCGACCATAGAAATCTGGCTCATAGCCTCAGGGCCGTTACCGATTAAAGTGGCGCCTTTAATTGCTTGTGTAACTTCACCATTTTCAATCAAATAGGCTTCAGATGCGGAGAACACAAACTTACCCGAAGTGATATCCACTTGACCGCCACCAAAGTTCGGCGCGTAAATGCCCTTCTTGACTGACTTGATGATCTCGCTTGGATCCGACTCACCCGCCGTCATATAGGTGTTAGTCATACGTGGCATAGGCAAATGCGCGTAAGACTCACGGCGACCGTTACCCGTTGGTGCGACGCCCATTAAGCGAGCATTGAGTTTGTCTTGGATGTAACCCTTTAAAATACCGTCTTCAATCAACACGGTTCTTTGAGTCGGCACACCTTCATCGTCGATGCTGAGTGAACCACGACGATTAGGCAAGGTGCCATCATCGACCACAGTCACTAACTTAGAGGCGACTAACTGACCCACCTTACCGCTGAAAGCACTGCTGCCCTTACGGTTAAAGTCCCCCTCTAAACCATGTCCAACCGCTTCATGCAGCAATACGCCGGGCCAGCCATTGCCTAACACCACGGGCATTTCGCCCGCTGGTGCATCGATAGCATTAAGATTGACCTGCGCTTGACGCACGGCTTCACGGGCAAAGGCGAAACACATAGGTAAACCCGTGTCATCGCTTGCCATTAATACGCTGTAGTCATGACGACCACCGCCACCGGCGCCGCCACGTTCACGTTTACCGTTTTCTTCTAAGATCACGCTACAGTTAAAGCGCACCAAAGGACGAATATCGGCCGCTAAAGTGCCATCGCTGGCGGCGATAAGGATTTCTTCGTGTACGCCTGCAAGGCTAACAACCACTTGAATAATGCGGCTATCTAAACTGCGAATAAAAGCATCGGCTTCTTTCAGCAGATTGATTTTTTTGACTTCTTCCATTGCCGCAATCGGATCTAAACTGTCGTATAACGCCAAGGCTTTTTGACGTTTAAAGGCTTGAACCTGAGTTTGCTCACCGGCACTGGCAATGCCGCGGGCGGCCTGAGCGGCAGCGCTTAGAGCTGCTGGCGTAATATCATCGGCATAGGCGAAACCGGTTTTTTCACCGCTGATCGCCCGCACGCCCACACCGCGTTCGATATGGAAACTACCGTCTTTAATGATGCCGTCTTCCAGCACCCAAGACTCGTGGCGACTACCTTGAAAATAGAGATCGGAATAATCGATTTTGTGTTGATGTATAGTGTTTAGATAGGTTTGCAACCCCTCTAACGCTAACCCATTCTTCAATAAACTTTGCTCTACTTGTGCTAAAAATGGCATCTATGCTCTCTCTGACCCCAAGGGATCTTGATATTCTGAGTGTAAATTCGCTGTACTAATTCTGTACGTAAATCGCTGTCTAATTCGGTATTGCCGCTCGCCAGTGCGGGCGGTTATTTCAAGCTTGGCTCAAGGAAACGATTATGCTGCACCACGGGCATTTTACGGCGAATACTGTGCAGTTCGGTTAAATCGACCTCAGCCTGCACCCAACCCGTACCCGATTTACGTTCGGCCAAAATGTTGCCCCAAGGACCGACTATTATGCTCTGCCCCCAGGTTTCCCGGCTACCTTCATTATGCTGTCCCCACTGAGCGGCGGCGAGAATAACGCATTGGGTTTCAATCGCTCTGGCCTGTAGCAATACTTGCCAATGGGCTTCACCGGTAACTTTTGTGAAGGCCGACGGCAAGGTAATGATCTCAGCACCCGCAAGACGCATCGCCCTAAATAAGTCGGGAAAGCGTAAATCATAACAGATGGCTAGGCCAATTTTGCCAAAAGGTGTATCGATAACGCTAATGTGATCACCGGGGCAGAAGGTTTCGCTTTCACGATATTGTTTTGTACCATCGGCAACATCCACATCAAAGAGATGCAGCTTATCGTAGTGCCCTAAAGTATCACCTTTATCATCAAACAGATAACTGCGGCTATAGACGCGGCCATCCTCAGCCAGCGCCGGAATAGTGCCTGCCACCATAAATACCTGATATTTGGCTGCCAGTGCACTTAAGGCCGACTTGAGCGGGCTCTGATGAGCATCACCCGCATAGGCGAGTTGCTGACTTTCGTGGCCACCAAACAGTAAACTGCATTCGGGCAACACGACTAAATGGGGCACATCGGCATCCCGTTTGAGTTCGTTAAGCTGCGATTCGATAAACAGCAGATTGGCGCTGACGTCGCGACTGCTCTGACATTGCAACAGGCTGATGTGCATTGTTATCTCCCTGAATTTGCTTAATCGGTTCTACTGCTGGCTGATTCTCTGGTGTGGCAGGCGTGTTCGGCGCTTCAGGCGAAGGCGTCGCTTGAGGTTGCACTAACTTTAAATCGGGCGCTTTAATTTGATCTGTGGCTGGCTTAGGCTCTTCTGACTTTGATTCTTCAGTTCTGGCCTCTTCAGGCTTAAGGTCTTGTAGCTTGAGCGCTTCTGATTGTGCTTCTTGAAGCTGTGGCTCAGATTTCGTCTCTACCGGCTGAGTGATATCGGTATTATGACTCGCGGCTTCGGTCGGCGCCGCTGGGCGCTCAACTCCAACGACAGGTAAAATGGCCTCAGGAATTTCAATTTCCTTACTCTTACGCTCCAGCTCTTCAACCACAGGTTCAGCCATAGTGCCGGTCACCCGAAAACGAATTTCTGAAATTACTTCAATCACAGGCTCAAGCACTTTTGTCAGCGCAAATGCGCCCAGACCGAGCGTCCACGCACTGGTACTGAGCAATACCACAGTCGGCACACTCGAGGCCAATTGCGGCACAAAACGGATATCGTAATTCAAACTTTCAGTAGTGAGATCCGTATAGCCACGGACCTTCATATTGCCCGCAATCGCATCCATTTCGGTATCAGTGGTTTTCACTACACCGTTATCAATTTGCAGATTGCCATTGAAGGAGTTGAAATACATGCCCTGACCGAAGACATCAGTGAAATCCAGCGACAGTTTGCGTACCAAAGAATCTAAGCTGAACAGGGAGAAAATGCGCGCGCCCTTATCACTCACCTGAGATAAATGCCCTTTGCCTAAGTCGAACTTCACCTTGCCATTTAAGGTTTCGAGGGAGAAAGCATAAGGCGCACCTTGCCAAGACAAATCCGCGTTAACCTTTAATGGCGCTTCATTGACGCCGGGATCTATGCCCAATTGGGCCGAGAGGTAATTAAACTGAGTGGCATTCAATTCGACACTCAAATCAGTTTTATTCTGCCCTGCCTGTTGCTGCCAAATACCACTGCCCTGCAAGGTCACATTGGGCGTAGTCAGCGACAGGGTTTGGATTTTATAGCCCGCCGCTTGTGGGCCCGCCTGCAAGACTAGCTTGCCAAAAGGCTTATCGAAGAAACGAAAATCTTCCACATTCACGGCTACTGGTGGCAGGTTAGTGAGCACTTGATCGCTGGCAAAATCGGCATCGGTATCCGACTTAACCTCGGGTGAAAAATAGAATTTGCTCGCCACAACTTTGAGACCTTGGGTTCGCCAGTTGGGATAGAAATCGACCCAGCCGTCAAATTCGTTGGCAACGGTATTAAAACGCCAGCCCGTTTCATTGGGTTTCGCATTGAGCCTAAGCTCGGTCAGCTGTTGCCCTAAAAGGTCGAGGCGGCCAATATGGGAATCGATACTCGCCACCGCAGGGAACAAACTGTCATGGTCTATATCGTCGACGAGGATGCCGGTTTTAGGTAATTTCTCTTGGCCAACAAAGGCATTAATTACAGGTAACCAATCGGCTAGTTTCGCCTTACCAAGGTCAATTTGAATATGACCTTTCTCAGTATTTCGGGCTTCATCCTCATCGAATAAGCGCCCCAATAACAAATCAAAATAACTGAAATTAGCACCTTTTTCAGCATCAAACCCACCGATAAACTCGGCATGACTCGCCAGTTTGACATCTAAGGTCGCATCATTTTGATCGCCAACAAATTCAGCGACTAAGGGCCGTTGCTCGTCTTCGGGTTTGGCAAAATATCCAGGGAATGACAGTTGAGTGCCAACCATATCGGAAGATACTTTGGCTTGAATTTGATAACCTTTTTCAGTAAACAGCATAGTCATAGCGCCGTCCCAACTGATTTTACCCTGATAGAAATCACTCAAAGGATTATGTAATTCTTCGGGGAGACGATTCAGATCCCAACGACTTTTGAGTAAAAGATTAAGACCGAAATCTTTGCCTTTAGGCTGAGTATCAAAGGTTAAGTTGAGCGGCTGTTCGAACAAACGCGCTTTAATACCTTTACCTGTCACCACCTCATTCGCAAAGTCGACGATACCCGTTACGCCATTAAGCTGCAGTCCGGGCTGGGCAATATACACGGGCGTATTATCAAAACTAATTTGACCACGAATATCTTCTGCGCCTCCGTCATACAGCGGAATACTGATATCCAAATTACCAGTCACAGCGCCTTGTACTTGCACGACATCTAAGGTTTTACCCACTGACCCCGCCAAAGGCGAGGCTTGCAACACCTTAGTCGCCGCGCTGCCTTGGGTGGCAAGTTCGGCTTCAATCCTTAGCAGCGTGTGCTCGCCAATCGCGGGAATAAATACATGGGCCCCCGTGGCATCCACGTTCATTAGCTTGCCTTGGTTGAGCCAAAGGTCCATACGGGCATTTTCAAATAAGGCATTAAGGGATAAGTCTGTGACTGCAGGCCAATCGGGTTGAAACTGGAATTGGGCATCCGTTAAAGTAAATGCCGCTTGAAACACGCCGCTATTGTCATCGAAGGGGAAACCGTTTAACGGACCACGCCAAACGACCTGTGCATCTTGGGTCTGACCCGCTTTAAGCCCTGTATCCAAATATTCAGCCAGCGATTCGCCCATCGCCTTATTGGGGAAATACTTGTCGGCATTGGCGACATTATTGATATGAACATTAGCGGCCAGCGCCATATGCGCCGCAGCACTGAAATCCAATTTAAGCGCGGCATCTAAGCCTATGTCATCGTTCTCGAGCTGCAACTGCGGCAGATTTAAACTCAACTCTGCAGTATTGAACTGACCATCAATTGCCGCACCGTTAAAGACGAGTGGCGCCGAAAATTCATCCCCAAAATCCACGGTATAAACTTGTGCAGGCAAAGAGAAATACAGCGTCTTGTCTTGCCAATGTAAGTTCAGATCTAAAGGATGAGTATTGGGGATACCGTCGACCTTCTGCCAATGTAACTGTTTCACCTCAGAAGTAGCGAGCAAAGGCTGATCGGCCTTTTGATACAGTCGAATGGGCCCAATACTGGCTTCAGGCGATAAAGCATGCCATTGATGTAATATGGCTTTATCGACTCCGGGGAATAGCGGTAACAGGGGTAACAGGTTTTGAGTGTTAACTTGATTCACATAGGCAAAGAATTCGTCATGTTGACGCTTAGCCGCCAGCGTTAACTGCGGCCAATGCTCACCGTTAGTGACAAAGTCAAGCCCTGAGCTCTGTACTTCCCAGCCTGAATCCTTTGGCTGCCAAACGATATCACCCGCTTGGATTTCAAATCGTTGTGGCACTTCCTTTAAGGTCCATTGCAACCAGCTCGGCTCAAAATGAACCATGGCAGAACTGATGCTGCGATCGGCAAACGTAAACCAAGCCTTAAGATTAACGACCCCTTCTAAGGGTAATTTTTTGCTCGCATCATAGGGATTAGGCTGACGCGATGCCCACTCACCTAAGTCTAATGAGTTAGCCGCCAGATAAATCTGCCCCGTTAAGCTGTCGGGATTCGCGCCATCGCCATTGAGATCTAACTGTAATCCCAGAGATTCATGCTCAGAGGCATTATCATCAAGATACAGTTCCCCTGCACCGCGGTGACGCTCGCCGTTATTGCGCCAATTTAGCTGGCGAATATGGATCGGGCGAAACTCTTGGCGCAAGCTGAGCAGCTGCACTGTGGCATGGGTTAACGAAAATCTGTCGAGTTGCTTGAGCAATAATGCATAGAGCCAATCAACTTGCGGCGCTTTATTGGTTGCGGCAGGATTATTTTCGGTCAGCTTGTCCATGTTTAACGCGATATGGACACCATCAAAATTGACATCTTCGATACGCGGCGTGAAGGTCAGCAGCGATTGCCAAAAATCTAACTTCACTTGCACATTCTTGATAATCAAAGTGACGGGCAGTTGTTCCTGCGGCGGGATCACTAGATTATCTATGTTAATTGCCGGACCAAACGCTTGCCAGTGGGCGGATAATTCCCCCACTTGCACATCAACCTTATATTCGCTTTTTACGTAATCAACCAGTTGCTGACGCACCCCATCAACCTGCGGCAATAAGCCACGGATCAAACTCACTGCAAGCGCAAATAGCACTAAGATTAGCGCGATAAATTGCCAACAAAAACGACTTAGTTTTTTTGCAGTAAAAGGTGCCGCCACTACATCATCACCACATCGTATTTGTGCTGTGAGTACATAGGCTCATTTTGCAAACGGATACGCTTACCTATGTAAACCTCAAGTTCAGCAATCAGATGATTTTCATCGGTATGCAGGCTTTGATACACGGCTGGCGAACAGTACAACAGGAATTCATCGGCATCATAGGCGCGGTTTAATCGGATGATTTCGCGAAACACTTCATAGGAAACGGTCTCAACAGTCTTCATGCTGCCCGTGCCATGGCAGGCGGGGCATTCGCCGCAAACCACGTGCTCTAAGCTCTCACGAGTTCGTTTACGGGTCATTTCAACTAAACCTAAGCCAGAGAAACCGCTCACATTGGTTTTCACTCTGTCTTTAGATAAGGCACTGGTTAAGCTGCTGAGCACCCGAGCCTTATGATCCGCCGTCATCATGTCGATAAAATCGATAATAATGATGCCGCCGAGATTACGCAGACGTAACTGCCTTGCTATCGCTTGGGTCGCTTCGAGATTGGTATTGAAAATGGTTTCTTCAAGATTTCTGTGCCCAACAAAGGCGCCGGTATTGATATCCACAGTCGTCATGGCTTCGGTCTGATCGATAATCAAATAGCCGCCAGACTTGAGCTCAACCTTACGACCAAGCGCGCGTTGAATTTCGTTCTCCACATCGTAGAGATCGAAAATTGGCGCAGGCCCTGAATAATGCTCAATCTTCTCGGCAATTTCAGGCATAAACTCTTGGGCAAAGGACTGTAACTCGGCAAAGGTACGGCGAGAATCGACCTGAATACGGTCAAGTTCAGTACCGACAAAGTCACGCACAATCCGCACGGGTAAGGCTAAATCTTGATATAACAAAGACACGCCGCTGCGCTTACGTCGCTCACTCACCTTTGACCAGACACGCCTTAAAAACGCCGCATCTTGAGATAATTCGTCTTCACCCACGCCTTCGGCGGCGGTGCGGATAATAAAACCACCGTCATCATCGACATAGGGCAAAGTGATTTGCTTAAGGCGACTGCGTTCTTCTTCAAGCTCGATACGCTGGGAAACGCCAACGTGGCTAGAGCCAGGCATAAAGACTAAATAACGGGAAGGCAGCGTGATATCGGTAGTCAGGCGCGCGCCCTTAGTGCCCAGCGGATCTTTAACCACTTGCACCATAATGTCTTGTCCTTGACGGACTAATTCGGCGATATCACGGACAACAAAATGACCTTTCTCAACATCGGCAACGCATTCAGTGTGCGGCACTATGTCGGAAGCATGTAGAAAAGCGGCTTTATCTAAGCCAATATCGACAAAGGCGGCTTGCATACCGGGCAACACACGGCTGATTTTACCTTTGTAAATATTGCCAACTAAACCCCGTTTCATGCGGCGTTCAATGTGTACTTCTTGCAGCACGCCATGCTCAACTAAGGCTACGCGCGCCTCAGAGGGGGTTACGTTGATCAGTAATTCTGAACCCATCTTGCGCTGTATTTTATTTGGATTTAAGCGACTGGTATTCACGACTCACCCCATTCGGGAAACTAGATTAATTAATCGAAGTTACAAACTAGAAGTTACCCACTATCTAAGCATGAAAACCGAATAAAGGATCAAGGCTAAGGGTAACTTCATGGAGATACTCGATTAAGAGCCTAAAACCTCCACAAGGTTCATTCTAACCTCAAGCCGCAATACCAGTAACAAGGCGTTAAATCAGCCCAACCTCGGCTAACAACTCACGTGTTTCAACCAAAGGTAAACCCACGACGCCAGAATAACTGCCTTCAATCGCAGCCACAAAGCAACCGCCAAGTCCTTGGATACCGTAACTGCCGGCTTTATCCATTGGCTCTTGTGAAGCGACATAAGCATCAATATCGGCGGCCGATAAGGCGCAAAAACGCACTTGTGTTTCGACTAAGCGCACTGAGGTTTTGAAGCTTAAATCTGCATCTGCTTGGTAAGTCAGCGCCACAGCGGTCATTACTGTATGCGTTCGGCCAGATAATTCACTGAGCGTTCGCTTAGCATCGGCCACATCCAGTGGTTTGCCTAATATTTGGTTTTCAAGCACAACGATAGTATCAGAACCTAATACAGCAGGCTGTGACATATCTGCGCATAATGCCAGTCCAGCTTGGGCTTTTTCGGCGGCTAAACGGCGTACATAATCCCTTGGCGCTTCACCTTGCTGCACGGTTTCATCGATATCCGGCGCCACTTGCGTGAAACAAAACTCAGGACGACCGAGTCCAATGTGCGCCAATAATTCTTTGCGACGTGGCGAAGTTGAAGCTAAAACTAAATCCACAGTTAGCGAACCTTATAATGACGTCGAACCCGACGTAGAATCCAAAATATCCAAGGCCAGATCACTAATCCTGAAATCGCAGGTAAGAATAGATCCGTATCGAACACCGCCTCTTGCATGACAAACTCGACCCAGTAAATCACTAAGTGATACATACAAATGAGCAGCATGATCACCAACGACTGTTGCCACTTAGGGAAATTTCGCAATCGCTGGCAATGCAAGATGGCGACATAAATCACCAAAGACATCGCTAAAGAGCGCACACCTAAGGTGGCACCCAATAAAATATCTAACACTAAGCCTAAGACCCAAGCGGTTAAGATGTTGTATCTATGGGGTAATGCGATAGACCAGTAGAGCACAATCATCAACAACCAGTCGGGACGCCAAGCATCGACCACACTCGGCAAAGGCATGATCTGGCTGATCACGCCGATAAATAATGTCACCCAAACAATGAAGCGCCCATTGGCGGCTTGAAAACTCATTGGTGCACCTCAGTCGCTGGAGAAGTGGTTTCCGTTGCCGGTTTGGCCACAGTGGCTGCGGGTGTAGTCACAGGCTTAGTCGTGTCTGCAGATGTGCCTTCCGCTGGACTCGCACTGCCGATTTTTGATGAGTTTTCGATAAGCGAATGATCCGCAGCAGGGACTGTGGGCTGATTAGGCAAGGTCACACCCGAATCGGGAGACGGCCAAATCAACAACACATAACGAATACGATCTAAAGCGGCTAGCGGTTGGGCCGTGACTCGAGCGTAACTTTGACCATCTTCAGTTAAGACTTCCAAAACCCGTGCGACGGGATAACCTTCGGGAAAACGATTGCCTAAGCCTGAAGTCACCAGTAAATCGCCGACACGAATGTCAGTACTCTTGGCCACATGGCGCAGTTCTATCTCATCAAGCTCACCCGTACCATTGGCCACAAGGCGCACATCATTACGGGTAATACGCACAGGTAAACCGTGTGATACATCGGAGAGCAATAACACCCTGCTGGTCATTTCACTGACCTGCACCACTTGGCCGACAACTCCTTGCGCATCCACCACGGGCTGACCGACAAATACACCGCTACGGGAACCATGATTCAGCACCACGTAATGATGGAAAGGATCGCTAGCGACCTCTAGCACTTCGGCTACCATCTTGCGCGAATCCAGATAGGCGGGTGAGCCTAACAGTGCACGCAAACGCTCATTTTCTTGGCGTAAGTGTTCGAAACGCTGTAAGCGTTCACTCATCAACAGTTGTTGTCGTAACAGCTCTTTATTTTGCAACGCCAGCATATTGCGGGTGGCAAAACTTTCAGATGACCAGTCAAGCGCCGCACCGGGCACGCTGGCTAAATACTGTAATGGACTAAAGACAGAGGATAGGTTTTGCCGCACAGGATCGAGGCGATGATTAGCCACAAGCAAGGCCACCGACAAAATAATTGCCAGTGTCAGACGGAATTGGTTTGAAATACCACGAACAAAAATTGGCTTCATAGGAAAGCTAAGGCGGTGATTAACCGCCCTATACCGAAGTTAAATTAGGTTTCTTCGGAGAACAGATCGCCGCCGTGCATATCAATCATTTCGAGGGCTTTACCACCGCCACGTGCTACGCAGGTCAATGGATCGTCCGCCACCATTACTGGAATGCCGGTTTCTTGCATTAATAAACGGTCTAAATCACGCAATAACGCACCACCGCCAGTTAACACCATACCGCGCTCAGAAATATCTGAAGCTAATTCTGGTGGAGATTGTTCTAACGCCACCATCACAGCACTTACGATGCCTGATAATGGCTCTTGTAAGGCTTCTAAAATTTCGTTGCTATTCAGTGTAAAGCTACGAGGTACACCTTCCGCCAAGTTACGGCCGCGGACTTCAATTTCTAGCACTTCATCGCCAGGATAAGCGGTACCGATAGTGTGCTTGATACGCTCGGCCGTGGCTTCACCAATCAAACTACCGTAGTTACGGCGAACATAATTGATAATGGCATCATCAAACTTATCACCACCGATACGCACAGAAGACGAATACACTACGCCATTTAGCGAGATAATCGCGACCTCAGTGGTACCGCCACCGATGTCCACCACCATAGAACCTGTCGCTTCAGATACAGGTAAACCCGCACCAATAGCTGCAGCCATAGGTTCTTCAATTAAATACACTTCGCGAGCACCAGCACCCATGGCTGATTCACGGATCGCACGGCGTTCAACTTGAGTAGCACCTACCGGCACACACACTAGAACCCGTGGACTTGGACGAAAAAAACTATTGTTGTGCACTTGTTTGATAAAGTGCTGCAGCATTTTCTCAGTCACATAAAAGTCTGCAATTACACCGTCCTTCATTGGGCGGATAGCTTGGATATTGCCAGGCGTTCTACCTAGCATTTGTTTAGCTTCTGTGCCAACCGCGGCAACAGATTTCTGACCGGAGCCACTACGCTCACCACGTATAGCAACAACAGAAGGCTCATTGAGGACTATGCCTTCGCCACGAACATAAATTAATGTGTTAGCTGTACCCAAATCGATCGATAGATCATTAGAAAAAATGCCGCGTAGCTTCTTAAACATGTAACTAGCCTGTATTCTGTGGAGTCAGAAGAAAAGAAAAATCAGCTAACTTTATCAATGCCACCCTGATTCCACAAGACCGTTGAGGTTAACAATCGCTAATGGAGTGATTTTTTTTCAAATCGTCCTCTAAAAAACAGTATTTAAGCGGAAAATACTGTTTATTGACGAAAATATCGACAACTTAAAACGAAGAAACATACAAATAAGCAACAAATGTCAAACTCAGAAATTGCATTTAAAATCTGTCACTAGGGTTTTCATCAACCTTCAATAAATGAAACTGATGCGCATTTCATACGAAAGGCTCAGTTTAATTCAATAGCTGAAATCACTCAGATTAGTTTACCTCACGCCAATAGATGATTTTGTCATGGCCACGATAACGGCCAAAATACGCGCTCGCCCGCGGTTCTGTGAGAATGCTTGGTGATACGCCATTCCAATTCCAGTACCATTCTAGCCATGGCGGCACATCCAAGGGCGCCGTCACTTGACCGCGGTATGGCGCACCACTTGAGGTGACCGCTTGCCAGAGCAACTCAAATTGGCCAGCTTGGAATGTAGCAGTCCCGCCAGAACGTACAACACTTTGCCCCGCCACTAAGTCGGGATCAAAGTTGTAGCCAAGGCCAGCATTGTCCACCTGCGAACCCAAACCATACACAGCCGTTGTGCAGCTATCGTTGGTATTCAGTACCCAACGACTGCCATCCCAATATTCGGCCCGAGTCGGCATACGCAGTATTTCTGTCTCAGGACCATAGGTGTTATCCATCACCACACGGCCATGACGCAAGATTTGAGTGCTGATTTTCTTAGCACTACAGTTAGTGCAATTGCCCGTCGTTGCAGCATCCATATCGGGTGAGGCGACATAGCTATATACCCCATTGGGCCGAGGATCGTTATCCATCAATTGCACGCCAATATCAAGCAGCTCGAAAGGACCATCTTGATACAAGTTCGTCGCCACATTTGGGGTCACCCGACTAAAGTTAGCTCGGTAAGAAGCATCAACCATCGCCACGCCTTGATCCCAACTATCAGTCTTTATAGGTAAGGCACTTAAGCGACTCTGTAAATCGACACCATTATTGTTGTTTTCTCCCACTAATTTGGCAGTAGCCAGGGAGAATGGCGGGAAATAGTTTTTCGTTATATCCCCCGCGACATTTAAAGCACTGAGCTTCATCGACATAGGAAACAGCTGATCCATATAGTTAAAGCCGCCACAGGCAGGTATGACAGATATGTCACTGACTAAAAATCTGTCAGGCACA
The DNA here is from genome assembly GCF_031932025.1 of Shewanella sp. SP2S2-4. Lineage (NCBI taxonomy): Bacteria > Pseudomonadati > Pseudomonadota > Gammaproteobacteria > Alteromonadales > Shewanellaceae > Shewanella > Shewanella sp. SP2S2-4. The sequence continues at coordinate 56,013 of NZ_JAUOER010000025.1, read as the reverse complement.
AAACGGCCGATATTGGCACTCTTTGCCAGGGGTAATGAGTAAAAACTCGATCCCAAGTAACTCGCTGGAGGTGCGGCGCTAAATGTAAACACCCCGACTTCACTGATGCTTTGGACAATTGTATTAAGATTATTTGTCGCAGCCACTTGATCGTAACTGGCAATACCTACTCCCCCCTGAACACCAGAGCTTGGCGCCACCAATTGACTCGACAATACAATACTGGATTGAACGTAATTAGGCGTACTTGGGTTATCGCAATAATTAGTGTCGTTATCTGCAACCCAGGCTTTAGCAGCAATCTGCAAATTAAAACTCTCACCGGCTTTTTTATACACAGCGCAGCTAACGTCTCCCGCAGGGCACAAAGCACCGCTGTCTTTGGGCGTAACACACAGACCAACTGGAAAACTGACGAAGGGATCGCTACCTATCATCACCAGCCCTTCATCGGGAGTGCCTGCGACACCAGTATATTTGGCGTTTAGCCCAACTTTACCAGCGTCGCTATAATTAACAGCTATTGTTGCTTTACCGCTGGCATCAAAGGATAAATTCAGGGGAGAAGGTGACGAACTCGAACCGCTGATAGGCGTTGAGTTAACGCTAACGGCTGTTGGGGTAAACATAGATGCAGCGACAGGCGAAATATATTGACTCCATAAATCGACCCTTTTTGTTTGACCAGCAAACGTCGGCACGCACTCTAGGTTGTCGTTTGACTTCCTGACCGCAGAAATAGTCGCATTTTGGGCTTTATTGGCCAATTTATCTGGCATATCAATTAAAAAGCCGCTATCTGCAAATGACAGCGTACAAGCCGCGGTAGATAACGCGCCAGCGCCACTGCGGCACAAGGTATTACTACCAGGGACGGTGGCAGGATTTGAACTCGAGACTCCGATTGTTACTGGGGTGGTGACATTATGACGTAAGTCAACAGAGGCGATTCCGTTGATGAAACCGACATTACTAACACTACTGCCATTTTGGTACCAACCGCCATTACTAGCAGGATTCAGTGACAATTGCGCACTAACTGGATCAGTAAACAGGGTACAAGGAATATTTCCATCAGCACACGCTCTGATCTGCATAGGCTCTGCCTTACAGGTGAGCGGTGATGATGAGTAATCAAATTCAAAATGATGTACTTGTAAGCCAATCGGTTTGGATTTTATTGCACAAACTTTAAAATTATCGATTTCGTGGTTGTTATTGGCGCCACCAGTAGAACCCGTAAATGACAGATAAAAATCGGCAGGAACAGAATCTTGACCTGATATCGCTCTCGCATTAAATCGAGGGACAAGTACCTGATATCCATTACCATCACGCACATCTCTGTCTAGCGATACCCAAGCTTGACCTGTGATAGTCGAATCAACTTTAATCCGATATTTATGATTGGGTGCTGCGGTTGACGTACTACGAACATCAATTCTAGGATTCAAATTCGCCGCGGTACCAGCCAAATACTGATAATTTGCCGCCACAGAACCGCGTAATGTTACCGATTGAGATCTAAATCCAGGGCCACCGATCTTCCCCTCATTCGGATTGGAAAAATTACCATACTCATCCAAACCGACACCAATCCAACCTCCCGCAAAGCCCGGCGTACCATCATCACGTTGTGCATATCCGAGTGAACCGCCAAAGCTGCCAGGTTGCGGTGTAACAGAAGCGTCCGATAAAATAACCGCAACCCCATCACCTCCCGTTCCAGATGTAGGTGACCAAGCATAATAATCAAACTCTATCGTGACGAGATTGCCTTCAGCAGGAAATAACCGCTGGTAAGTACTTGCAGTGGCCTGATTACCCAATGCTGGCGTGATTCTTAATCGCCCCCCGTTGATAGCCGGCGGAGTAGAAGAACCCAGCACTTTCGTTGCCCAATCGTTACCTAAGCTGCTGCGGGAAAAGTCATCAGTAAAACACTCTTCAACTGGCGCGACTTTCTCCAGCGCAACAAAGCCATAGTCTTCAGCAAGATGACTACGATCACTATCGCCATAGGTATCTTCGTCGTTCACCATACTGACTTGAGTTGCACTCAAATTACAGCGTCTTAGCCAGCCACCATCGCCACCTCGACGAGAATCTTTCCCCGCGACTAAAGTCGGAGGATTAACAAATCCAGTCAAACTCGTGTTGTAAGCACATTGCTCAGCCAGCGTTTTAGTATTTCCCCCGCCTGTGTGGGTAAGTGCAGTACCGAATTGATAGTGAACATCCTCACCATTCAGTATGACTGTGCCAACACTGGATTTTACCGCTAAATAACCAATCGTTTCTGATTGTAAACTTCGCAGATTACCAGGTTTACATTGAGTTCCAGAACGGACCTCAGAGGTATCTAAATTGAGTTGAATACCACTCGAATTTCGCTGTGCCACGCTTGTCAGCCAGCAGGAAGAATTATTGCGCGTCTGCAACTGATTCAATACGACATTCAGAGACGTATTCAGCGGCACATTCGTCCAGGCAGAGTTACTCATGTTCAATGCGTTCACGGTAGAGATTCTACCTGCTTCAAGTTGACTGCCATCGGATAAAACATGTGAACCTGCCGTCACAGCAATCCAATGCACTTCCGGCATACTATTCGAAGCGATATAGCGGTTTGAGGGACTCGTTGGTTCACTTTGCACCCAAGTAAATCCGGTATTAGTCACAGATGATACAAAGGTTGATGCAGGTCCATCGTTGCTAGTATTCGCCGTTGATATTGTCGGCATAAGGAAAATAAGTGGTTTCACGCCAACAGGGAAAGCATTGGCAAACGTCACTGAAGTAGTGGTCGCTTTACCAAACTGTAATTGTAGCGGTGCAACAGGCAAATCTTCATTAATACTGCCACCACTCATGACTAAATAACGACTCGTGACACGACCATTAATAATCGAGTTATTATTTAAACTTAATGTTGCATCGCTATAAACTCGCCCATTGAGTAAAGCATCACTATTTAGCTGAATATCGCTATAACCGATAATAAGTGCAGAAGCCGTATTATTTTCATTAAATTTACCGCCATTTAACTCAAATTTTTGTTTGGTAAAAATGCGGACATTACCTTGCAAAATCACCTTAGCATTTTGGTTCAAGGTAAAACTATCTACCCAATAGTCCCCCTCGGATAAAACGAGCGTCGCCCCGCCCCCAATAGCGATAGTGTTAAATCGATACTCATTTTGAGTTGCCGATAGAGTCAGAGTACAAGCAGAATAAAGCGAAACATTGCTAAACTGATTTTGCCCATTAGCACCAAGTGTTAATTGCTCGCCACTATTACAAGAACCATAACCGCCACCAGCGCCGCTACTCGATAAAAAAGCATTGCTCCCAGTTAATTTTAACCCTCGAATATCACTGCCATCGATAGTACATTTACGCACTCCACCAGAACCGTTATCACAACTGTTATTAGCAAGCCCGCTGCCATCGTTACTCGAACAATAATCTAATGCAGCACCACCAGTACCATTAATAATGCCATTACCGTTTATCATCAGCTGTGGCGATGATATCTGATGGCATACGTTAGAGTTATCGCCATGATGCCCTTGAGCAACCTTGGCAAAAATAACACTCTGGTCAATAGGGTCGAATGCCATCACAGCAGAAGGGAAACTCAAGATAAGTACTGCCAATATGGCACGATGAAAAAGATTAATTCCCACGGGCTTCTACCTCAACTTGTCGGCTGACGCGCGTTTCGCCGCTTTCGCATACCGCTTTACTGCTGATTCGATATTGAGTGACTGTGTCTAGCGCATATGCTGTACAAGTCAACGTCACACTACAGGCATGAAAACCAGTTACATCGGGCGGTGTCCAAACATCCGATGCTAAACACGCTCCCGCATTGCCATTCAAAGGAAACAACTTAGCCAGCGCGGCATCGGCGCCACTGTTTGCAGCGGCAAAGGCACGAGTTCCCCACACTTCTTGGGTGAGCCCGGTATCACCATCTTCCACAATATTAATCAGTGCCGATGCCAGCAGAAACATCACGGTAATCACAAACACGCCAATGATTAACGCACTTCCCCGCTGCCGCACAGGCAGAGCATAAGATTTTGATCTTAATAATGATGATCTGGATGCTGAGTTACGCCCTACCGAGCGACTATGTGAATTAAGGAACATTGATCACCTGCACTTGATGTCGATATTGGAACGTCTCACCATTGACATTAAATCTTGGCTGCAAGTGCACCATGGCATTATTGACTAAGCTTGACGGTGTTAAGATCAGTGGCAAGTCATAACTATTATCGAGGCGATTCGCCACACTTTGCGCCATTAGCACGCCCGTGCCCATAGTGGTAGGATTTGGTTGAACGGTATTAAAGTTATAACCAGCATAACGCACTATTTGCAAATCATTACCGCTTGTCCCCTTTTCAAAGCAATAGCTCACAGGACTCGAACCCAAATAGATCCTTTGTCGTGGTGATGCTTCGGCAAAACGTGTTGGCGCAGTAAAAGTCAGCGTAACTTGATTACCCGAGATCGCAATCGTTTTAACCTGTGCCCGTTTTTGTCTCGCACTGCTATACACATCGGCATCAACCAAGGGATAGATCCAAGCGAATTGATTCACGCGAATCGCACTCGCAGTATTATCTAGAATAACTATCCCAGTACTCGCGGCAGCTGCGGGGATTATTGGCATAGTGAGATAAGTCGTGCTGGTCTCGATAGGCACAAATTCAATACATTGATAGGTCAGCGAATCGGTATTAACTCGCAGGCTATTGGGCAAAGCACTACGCAGCTCACGGGTCATTCGCTCAACGGCAAAACGGCTCTGGCTTAGTACCTGATCGACCGAGCTCGACTCCACAAAAATCCGCGTACCAAAAATAATAAAACTACTCACCCCGACCACAAGAATCCCCAGAATCAAGATAACTGTGACCATCTCGACTAAGGTAAAACCCCGTGTGGATGTTTGCATACGCTTGGCTGAAAAAGAGCTCATTAGTAATTGCTCCTTACCAGATTGTAAGTGATCACTTCATTGTCCGGCGTCGTCACATTAATGGTGACTAGCTTAGTATTGGGCGCAGGCCCATAGGCGACAGTGACACTTAAACGATAGTTAGGATAAGCAGCGGCATAGGTTTGGGTTGAGTTGAGCATAGTCGCTGTTTCATTTAAGCCGTTGTAATCGTCCACATCGTTAAAGTCGTTACGACTCTCACCCACCTCAGGACCCAAGGAAGTGGAACAATTGCCTCCTAGCGGACTACCACAAGCTGGCGTACCGCCATTGGCATTAGTGTTTTGATCGTAACGCTTGCCCCAGATCTCATTCATCACCGAATGAGCAAGCTCGGCACTCTTCACTCTATGCAAAGTCTTAGCCGCACGATCCGCCTGTGGAAATAACATACTGGTTAGCATCACTATCGCAATGGCAATCACCAGCATGCCAATCACTAATTCGATAAGGGTAAAACCCTGCTGTGGTTTGGCTTTTTGGGATGCTTTTATTGATTTTTTTATTGAAAACAGTAGAGGATTAATTCGCATAAATATAACCCTCGCTGGAGACGTTAATCATCACAGTGTCATTAGCAATCACATTAATGCATTGCCCATTACAAGCCAACGAAGTGCTACCATCGATATCGAAATCTAGGCTGAAGTTGCTACTGTTAGTACTGTTAGGGCTTACTAACACTAATTGAGCACCACCTTGAAAAGCTTGGCTATAAAGCGGGTTTGGCGATAATGCAGTACCAGAACAAGCTGCCCCATTTCGGGCAGAGAATTGACTCACTTGATAACCAGTGCCAGAAACAGTTACACGAAAACACCTGTCAGTATTATTGAGCGCTTTTTGTTGTACTTGACGCAGCTCGCTAATGAACTCGTTACGTAGGCTATAAGCACTGTAGGAAGACTGGGTAAACAGGCGAGGCAGTACAACCACAGCAAGAATTGAAATCAAGATGATGGTCGTCACTAATTCGACTAAGGTAAATCCGGCCTGTTTTGACATAGATAAGTTAAGCATCGCTCGGGTTAATTGCTGATTTCAAGTGCTAAGTTCAGTTTCTGCCAACGGTATGATTAACGCAAATAAATGTCGGTAAATTCTTGGCGGACTCATTTTTAAAATCCTGTAAGAACCGCATTTTACCTAAAAAAAAGGCCTGCTAGGCAGGCCTTTTTCCATAATTCAAATTAACAACCATTATCTGTAAGAGTAATAGTTGACAAAGCGCCAGCACTAGCAGGTGCTTGATATACAATCTTACAGCTTGCTGCAGGAGAAGCGACATCGGCAGGTGCGCCACGTTGCCATATAGTTGCAGTTTTGGCAGTGGTATCAACATTAATAACCCAATCATTTGAACCAGTAGCAGTGGGGCTTGTACCAGCATCAAATTTAACATCCATGCCAGCTTCTAAGGCCGCTTTAGTCGCATCCATATAACCATAAACAATGGCGACATCATCGGTAGTTGCGCTAGTACCTGCGATATCCAATGTATCAGTTGCTTTTGTCTCTTTACCTGCTAATGCTGCTTTTGAATAAACTAAGCTATTTGCACCTTGAATAGCCCCCTTCATGCCTTGGATTGCAGATGCACGGGCATCACCTTGCAGGTTAATAAACTTAGGTGCCGCTGTGACAGCAAGAATACCTAAGATAATGATCACTACGACTAATTCAATTAAGGTAAAACCTTGTTGTCTTTTCATATCAAACTACCTTTCTTTATCAGTGAGTACTCGTATGAGTACTAATTAAGTTAAGTCACTTCTGAACTAAGTTACTTAAAACATGAACAAAATAAAACTGTTAATTACAGCCTATGGCACAAATGGCGTTTGGGTAAAGCTTAGCACTTTACCTGTACCTGGGTTATACACGATTCCTTTCGCACCAGCTGTTGATAAATCTGGTGTAGGAGTGGGTACGCCAGTGGTTTGATCAAGCACCAGTGAAGCCACTTGGTGATAAACACATAAATCTAAACCAGCAACGACAGTGCCTGTAATCGAATTAGCGCTACCACCTGCGCCATCAATCACGCGCACGGTATAACGTTGATTACGCGCATCTTGAGTGTAGAGCACATTACGAGGAGCGCTCTGCAGCACGGTATTAAATACTTGTTGGCAACTCGCATCAGTCATAGCAGTCACATCCGTCACTGAAGTTCCCGTTGGATAACCAAAACGAGGATCGAGCGAAACTGACGTACCATCTAAGATCACACTGCTATTTTGGCGCCCATCGACTTCCCACTGCGAACGCACAAAGCTAACGGCAGTCGATAAACCACCGGCCACGCCGTCAACACTGGCGTCTTCAGCATCATCGGTGACATTTAAGAATCGTGGGATCGCGGTTGCGGCGAGTAGCCCTAAAATCACAATCACAATCACAAGCTCTATTAATGAGAAACCTGTTTGCTTAGTTTTCATATATATGCCCCATACTTAAGAAATTTTATTCTAACAGCTAAATCAATTTTAAAAAGCCTTTGAGTTAACAATATTTTAGGGTGCAGTCAAAAAAATGACCCTGCCAGAGTTCAGTTGATAGCCTAAACTATCGCCATTGTGCGACCGATAGTGACAGCTGTTATCCTTAACTAAATAGTCAGCAACCAGCCCTGCGTTATCCACTTCGGCACCCATAAGTTGCTGCCACAAATCTTGGCAACCTTGGCCGTTTAACTGCTTAGGTTGTGGCCATCCTAAACTATTGATATCGACGACACTAAACTCAGTGTCTTTGGATATGTTGTCAAACGCCTCCCAATTCAACTGCATCTGCGGCGGCTTGCCCAAAGATAGCCATTGGGAGCGCACCATCACCAGCACATTTAAGAAACGTGCATGATCGACTTCTAATCCACGGGCAGCGATTTGCGGTAAGGTAAAAAAGTACTTAGCACCAATCACCGCCATGATAACCAACACTAACCCTATGGTTATCATACGCCCATAGAGGCGTAATAGATCGCTTTCTGCCTTTTGCTGAGTCTGCATTTAACCTCAGCCCCACACATAAGAGAGGAGATAAACATTATCCATATCGATTATTTACCGCCCTTGACCACATTGAGCATATCCCACATGGGCAGGTATATCCCTAAGGCCAACACGAGAACAATTACGGCCACAAAACCGATCAAAATAGGCTCCAATTTAGCGGTGAGGTTCTTTAAATCATAGTCTACTTCGCCCTCATAGAAGTCTGCCGCATCATTGAGTAATTGATCGATTTGCCCTGTTTCTTCACCCACGGCCACCATTTGCAGCACTAGTGGCGTAAATAACTTGCTCTGATTCGATACCCTTAACATAGAGTCGCCAGACTCAATCCCACGGCGCATACCGACTATTTTGTCGTGCATGTAGGCATTATCTACCGCATCAGCCACTAAACTTAGGGCCTGCGTCATCGGCACGCCAGCGCTGAGCATCATAGAGAAACTGCGACAATAACGGGCTAACGTTGAGCGCTCGATAATCGAACCTACGGCGGGGATGTGCAGTTTCCACTTATCCCACTGCTTCTCGCCTTTTTCCGTATGGTGCCAGTAACGAATGCCGATAATAGTGCCAATCAACACCACCAACATCAGCGCCCAATAATTCACAAACAGATTCGATGTACCTATCAACACTTTGGTCGCCCAAGGTAAGTCGGCGCCAAAGCGGGAAAACATCTCGGCGAACTTAGGGATCACCATGATATTGAGGATCACCATAGCGAGTGCAATCGAAATCAATACAAACATGGGATAACGCATGGCCGATTTAATTCGTCGCCGCGTTTCCTGCTCACGCTCGATATAACCCGAAAGCTGAATAAAGGCATCTTCTAACTTACCGGTGTTTTCTCCCACGTGCACCATAGAAACAAACAAGGAATCAAATACATCGGGATGTTGATTCATGGATGATGATAAGGGTCGGCCTGCGGTGAGCTGCTCAGAAATATCATTGAGCGCATCTTTCATCCGCTGGGAATGCGCCGTTTCAGACAAGCCCGCAATCGCCCGCAAAATCGGGATGCCAGAACGGGTCAAGGAGTACATTTGCCGAGTAAAAATCTGTAATTCTTCTAACGCGACTTTACCGCCAAATAACTTAGTCAGTGAGAACGACTTAACCACTTTGTCGACTTTGACTTCGAGGGGAATAATCCCCCGCGCCAATAGCATGTCAGCGGCAGCACTTTCCGACGCGGCATCCAACTGCCCCGTAACGGATTGACCTTGACCACTGCGTCCACGGTATTGATAAATCGGCATAATTACGCCTCAACGCCTTGTTGGCTAATAATATCCTTCGACAAAGGTATTTGTGATTCACTCACATCCTCTACCAGCTTAGCCACCTCTTCAATGGTCGTCATGCCTTCGCTCAGATATTGCAACGCTGACTCGGCGAGTGGGGTGAAGTTAGGGCTCTGCAACGCGGCTCTGGCGAAATCCTGCGGATTACCGGTACGCATCGCATCGATCATCTTTTCGTCGAGCTCGAGGATCTCAAAAATACCAATACGGCCACGATAACCACTGCCGTTACAACTCTGGCAACCGGTACCGATTCTAAAGTTTGCATGGGTAAAATCTTTGCGACTCACACTACTCAGCCAAGCTTTTTCCTGCGGTGTCGGCTGATACTCAACGCCACAGTTATGGCAAACGCGGCGCACTAAACGCTGGGCAATAATCACCCTTAAGGCACTGGCAACTAAATAACTCGCAGCGCCCATATCGAGTAAACGCAGCGCACTGGTGACCGCATCGTTAGTGTGCAAGGTCGATAACACAAAGTGACCCGTCAATGCGCCCCTCAGGCCAATCTCAACGGTTTCTTGGTCACGCATTTCCCCTACCATGATGATATCGGGGTCTTGACGTAAGGTGGTGCGCAAAACGTTGGAAAAGTTTAAGCCAATCTTATGGTTAACTTGTACTTGGTTGATCCGTGGCAATTGATACTCGACCGGATCTTCCACAGTGATGATCTTACGGTCGGCGGTATTGAGCTCGCTCAAAATACCGTACAAAGTCGTGGTTTTACCGCTACCCGTGGGGCCTGTGACCAACAACATGCCGTGGGGGCGTTTAATCTGTTTACGAATACGCGCCAAAATAGCAGGCGGCATACCGGTTTCGTTTAGGGTCAATAAACCCGCCGATTGGTCGAGTAACCGCATTACCACAGATTCGCCGTGGTAAATCGGCATAGTCGACATACGCACATCGATATGGTGACCTTTGATTTCCATGTGGAAACGGCCATCCTGCGGCAAACGTTTTTCAGAAATATCGAGTCCTGCCATCAACTTAAGTCGCAATACTAAAGCTGCGGCAATATTAACTTCATTCAGAATCGTTTCGTGTAGCTGGCCATCGATACGCTGGCGAATACGCAAGGCTTTATCACCGGGTTCGATATGAATATCCGAGGCGCGCATTTGCACCGCATCTTCAAAAATCGACTGCAGCAACTTAACCACTGTGGTTTCATTGTCACTGTCGCCCGAAGTCAGACTGGCTAAATCGAACATCTCATCGGCGGCGTATTCTTCTTCGAGCTTACCGGCGATCTGAGCAATTTGGTCTGTACGGCGATATAAGTTATCAAACGCTTGCAGCAGTTGTTGCTCGGGCGCTACCGCTAACTTCAAACGCTTAGGTGCGATAAGCATTTCGAGGTGATCGAGCGCCTGCAAATCGGCAGGATCACTCATAGCTACCAGTACGCTATCGCCCCTGTCTTCAACCGCTAAAGCGCGGAAACGTCGGGCTTGCACCTCAGGAATAAGATGAACGACTTCAGCTGGGATTGGCATTTTACTGATATCGAGCAAAGGCACATTCAATTGTTGCGACAAGAACTGCAGCAACTGATGCTCTGTAATCGATTGCAGATCAATGAGGGTACGACCCAGTTTTTTGCCCGTATTACGCTGCTCGCCTAACGCCTGTTGCAATTGCGCTTCGGTAATAATGGCTTCTTGAACTAACAGATCGCCCAAACGCATTTTTAATCTGGGTTTCATTGGCTATCTCCTAGCTGAGTCAAACGTTGTTCGATAAAGGCACTCGCCTGCGCCGATAAGCCTCTGTGGCCTAATGCAGTCCGATAGGCTTGGCGTGCTTGGGGGAATTGCTGCTGCGAATCAAGCGCATAAGCCAGTCCCATCCACCATTTAGCCTGTTGGGGTTCTTGTTGTAATAGTTGTCTATAGGCTTGTTCCGACACGGAAAACTGCCCTAGCTTTTGCGCCAAATCCGATTGTGCCATCCACTTTTGTCTCGCCAGCGGATGCGTATCAGGTATGTTGGCTAACGTCGCTAATGCGAGATCAGCCTGACCAGCGGCTTGCTGAACCCGAGCGAGCAATAAGGCAAAGTCTAATTGCTGCGGGAATAACAGCATACCTTGCTGCAACACTTCGCTGGCTTTGGCTAATTGACCTTGCCCATAGTGCAGCGCAGCTAACTGCTTGCGCGCTTCATGCATACTGGGATCAAAGCCTAATGTTTGCTCATAATAACTAATGGCTTCTTTGAGCTTGCCATCCTTTTCAGCCTCACTCGCAAGTGTAAACCGCTTCTTTGCTAGCTGCTTTGGGGTTAGCTTCACCTCAGTAATCGCCATTTGCCCTTGTGCTTTGGGCGCAAGTCGATGAGTGCCTGCATCAGCGTTAACTTCTTGTACGTTAAGCCCATTACTCGCATTACCTTCATTATCGGCGGCCACACTGGCCCGCTCCGACATCATTAACGCAGAGGGCGCAGCTACAGTGACCTCGGCGCTACGCACACTCGATGTCGCACTACTTGGCTGTGAATGGCTTGGCTGCGAGTGGCTTGGGTCGCTTACCGTATCGACCTGATCATCTGCGAGTGCAAGGCTCACATCTGCTTGTGGTTTTTGTTGTGGTTGCGACTGAGCTTGTTGCTCAGGTTCAGCCTCTTTTGCGGTTCCCAATTCAGGTACCTGACTCGATGCCACTTCGGTGGCACTTGGTTCAAACTCTTCACTATTCGCTGTCATCGTTGTCGCAATCTTCTGCGCAGTCGCAAGCTTCAAGGGTTCTGCAGCGGCATCGACGTTAGGTGCAGATTCGTTTGAGGCAATGCTCTCCGTTCGCACAGGCTCAGTTTGAGCGGTTAAAGTATTTTGTTCCTGAACTTGAGCCGAAATAGTCGCTTCTGCAGGCTTTGCCATGAAAGATTGCCAGCCATAAACCGTGCCGCCACCGAGTAGCAGTGACACTCCACAGAGCAGCAGCCCGTTAAACGGAGCGCGCCTGCGAGCTAAATACTGCACCTGCGGTTTAGTGACGTTACTGAGTTCGTGCCCCTGCTGACGTTTATCAAGATCCTGCAGCATCTTATTGATCACGCTCATACAACACTCCTCAAAACGTGTTGTAATCCCAAACCGAAAGCCACAGTTATCAGAGTGAAAAAAGGCAGCCATTTCCACGATAATAATCGGCGAACACTTGCATCTTCAGTGTCTTGAATCGCCGCTTTAACGTGGGAGGTTTGCACGCGCGTAGCGCCCTCGCCGAAACTCAGTAACAAGGCTTTATGGGCAAGAATATTGATCAATCTGGGGATCCCTCGGGACGCATAGGCAATCTGACGTGTTTCCCGTGATGTAAAGAGTGGTTCGCCCGCACGCCCAGCTATGGCTAATCTGTGACGAATATAAGCATCGGTTTCATCCCATGTCAGTGGACGAAGATTGTAGCTAAAAGTAATACGTTGTCTTAATTGCCTGAATTCTTGGCGTTTAAGCCTGTCATCTAGCTCAGGTTGCCCAAATAACACCACCTGCAATAACTTACGCGTCTCGGTTTCGAGATTAGTGAATAACCGCAGCGCCTCTAAACTGTCGTCCGGCAATGCCTGTGCTTCATCGAGCACTAATACGATGGTGTGACCGTGAGCACTTAACGCGAGTAGCTGCTTTTGGATACGACCAGTGAGCTGCTGCTGATCCATATCACTGGCGAATTTGAGCCCCAGCTTACTCGCCAATGCCCAACGTAACTCTGCAGGTGTGAGATAAGGATTAGGCAAAAAAGCGCAATGAAATTTATCCGGCAGCTCATTGATAAGCTTACGGCAAATCAGAGTCTTTCCTGTCCCCACTTCCCCTGTCACCTTGATAAAACCTTCGCCCGTTTGTAGCGCAGTTTGCAACACTTGCAAGGCTTCCACGTGTGGCGACAGGCCGAAAAAAAATCCGGTATTAGGTGTCAGTGAAAATGGGGCTTGGTTTAAGCCAAAATGCTTCTGATACATAGAAGCTTACTTTGTCTCCGGATACCAACGATCTAATAATGTCTTAGAACGTTGTAGCTCAGTTTTCCACGTATCGACGCCAACTACCGTAGGTTTTAACAGAATAATCAGCTCAGTTTTCTTCTTCTGCTTGTTGCGGTTTTTAAACAATTCACCGAGGAAGGGAATATCACCCAACAAGGGCACTTGCGATACCACTTCAATGTTTTCACTCTTCATCAAGCCACCTATGATGACTACGTCACCGGAAGCGGCGCGGATAACGGTATCAGACTCGCGAATTTCACTCTGCGCTAAAGGTAGCTCCAACGAAGCATCACTCACTTTGATATCTTTAGTCTGCTCTTTCACATCGATAACGGATGGATGCACGTGCAATAACACATTGCCGTCACTATCAATTTGCGGCGTGACATCTAAGGCAATGCCTGAGAAAAACGGCGTAAGCTCGACTTGTGGAGTGGTCACTGGCGTTGTGCCCGCAACGGTAGTCGATGACACGTCGGTGACAAAGTACTCATCGGTACCCACTTTAATCACAGCTTTTTGGTTATTCGATGCAGTCACCCTTGGGCTAGACAATACATCCACATCGCCTTGGGTATCTAATAGATTGATCATAGTTGTAAAGTCGGAGCCTTTAATGCTCAACGAGGTCACGCCACCAATCGCCGAGGTGATTTTATCGTTTAAACCAGGGCCTTTCGAAGTCCCAAAATTCACATTCGTATTGCCAACATGACCCAGCACATTGTCCCATTGGATACCCTGCTGATAGCCATCGGATAATGTGACTTCGAGGATCTTAGCCTCCAAGATCACTTGGCGCTGTAGGTGACTCTCGGCGGAATTCAAGAAAGTACGCACTTGGCGTAATTCACTTGGGAAAGCACGAATAGTGACTAACCCCGCCTGCGGCGTGACCACCACTTGCCGCCCATTACCAGTGTCACCAATAATCGCCGTCAGCGTTTCTTTCAGCTCGCCCCAAAAATCAGTCTTAGTGCGCGAGCGAATAAATGTTCCGTTACTGCTATCGCTGCTGCCATTACTACTGGAGTTGTTGCCGTTACTGCTGTTGGAATTATTATTACTCGAACCATTGTTATTTGAATTGTTATTGTTCGAATTACTATTGGAATTATTGCTATCGGAAATGCGTCCAGAACTCACTGAGGTCACAGATAAGCCGTCACGTTCCATATAGAGATAATTCAGCGGAAACGTCTCGGTACGCATTCCAGCGGGGAATACTCTTAGAATGCGCCCTTCGCGGCTCACTTCGTAACCGTAGATATCTTCAACCACTTGAATCGCTTCGCTTAAGGTTACACCTTTAAGGGATAGCGAAATCGTACCTTGCACATCAGGATGTACGGCAACACTCAGCGGCGTACCTTGGACTAAGCTTGGAAAAAATACTTTGGCATCCACATCATGGGCAGAGACATCGAAACGACGCTCAGTTTCCAGCGCAGGGGTTAAGCCTGACAGTAAAGCGCCCGAATTCAATTCTCGCTGAACCGCATCCGGCATAGTCGCAGGCGGTGGCGTCGTTGATGCCGTCGCCGTCGCCATTGAGGCCGCTAGTGCCGCCTTACTCGCCTCCGGCTGTGGCCTATTTGTGGTCTGACACGCCACAAGGCAAAGTGAGAGCAGAGGTGTAAAGTATTTAATCGCTTTCATCTGAGGTGTATTCCCTATCTCTCTGTTATTGCTTGAAACAATGTCAATTTCCGTCCATCGGACAGCGACACATAAGTGGGGGTGATCTTGACGATACTCTGCCCCTCAATGCTGTCGCCAACAGACAATATTTTGTTATTTATCACAGCATAAGCCGTGTTGCCTGAACTCACTATGCTGTTAAGTACCATTGCCTGAGCCTGCGCTTGGCTCGCATGACCGACCACGGCAAAACCTTTACCAGGCAAGGTAGGGTCGCGCAGTGATTCAGCAGACGCTATAGGGCTGCTGACCAATAACAACACACTGATAATATAAGACTTATTTAGAGACACTGATAAAGTCCTTATTAATGCTTAAGGTATAAAGTTCAATCTCTACTGTCGCTTGGGGATATTCTGCGACTTTATAGTCGAGACGCTTCCAATAAAGTTTATCAGGCATGGCCTCAACGGCTTCCACAAAGCGCAGCACAGAGAAATAATCGCCCTCTAAGCTCATACGAATACCATGGCTATACAGATTGAGTTTCTTCTCTTCACCCACAGCCAACAGAGGAATGGGTGCAATCGACATAAACTTAATTAATTTAATCCCTTGGACTTGTCCCAGTAAATTTCCCAGTAGCTCTGGCATATAGTCTGCAGGCACCATGTCCACCATCTGCTCATTGAGCTGGGCATCTAAAGCTTGATTTTGTTGCTCTAATAACACTAAACGCTGTTGGTAATCTTGATTGGGATCTAACGCTAAACGTTGCTGATACAAGTCAACCTGCTGGGCCGAAATCACGTTTTCTTGCTCTAAGGCTTTTAGCTGTTGTGACAACGCCACATGGGTTTTCCATAGGGACTCTAAGGGTAAATAACTCAGCATACCGACCACGGCCAGAATGGCGACTGAGATCAGCACTCGCTCGCGGCGACTTAACGCATCAAACTGTTGCCCTAGTTGGGCTAACTTTTGCTTCATTGCGCGGCCTCCTCCTTGTTATCGCTCTTCAAGGTAAAGGCCAAAGGTTTATCTTCACCGCGATCCATACTCATCGACGAGAAAGCTTGCCCCTTTAAAGTCTGCGTTGTTTTAAGTTTGCCAATCCACTGCGGAATGCTTTGAGGATGGTCGGCAAAACCTTCGAACATAAAATCTTGCTCATTAATGACGATATGACTGAGCCACACGCTAGCATCCGACACGACCGCTAAATCTTTAAGCACTGGCGCAAAACCTCGGCTAGTTAAAGAGGCTCTAAGGCTCAATTCACCCATGAGTAACTGCTTCAGCTCTAACTGTTGTGCCGCTAAATCGACTCGCGCAACAAGATCGGCATCGGGTTTACGCGCAGCTATCTGTGCTTCTAATGCCTGTTTTTGGGTATCGAATTGCAGCTTTTGCTGGGCAGCCAATTGCTGAGCCTGTTGCAGCTCACTGACTTGCCAGTAGCTATAACCGCCTAAAGCCGCAAATAGGACCAAAAATCCCGCAGCATAAGCCCCCAAACGTGCAAAGGTTAATCTTTGCTTCGGCGGAAGTAAGGAAGGAGTGTAGAGATTGACTCGGTATTTAATCACTCAGCACCTCTGGAAAATTCGGCAAAGGCTAATCCCGCCATTCGCGCGCCAACACAGCTTTTATCGATAACATTCACAGCTTGATTAAAGTTTGCCGACACTAGCTTAGCTAAAGTATCCACGGCACCATCAGCGAGAAGTTCAATAGAAGATACCGGAGCTTGCCTTAACTGGCTTTCAAAGTAATCCATAGAGCGCTGAATTTCTAAACTTAAATTGTCTGCCATGCCATAAGTTAATTCATCGGCTTGGGTCTTATCCAACTGGGTAAATCCGCGCACACGCCGCTGCATATACAGCTGACCTTGCTTAACCACAGTCAATAACAATTCTTGCCCTGGAATATGGCTGACCACCAGACGTGCTTGGTTGTCATCACCAAATAAGTTGGTCATGGCTAACTCTTCGATACTGATACCGATAAGTTGTAAATCTTGTTCATGAATGGCCTGCACCATACTCACGAGTTTAGCTTTATCGACCACCACTACACTGATTTTATTACTGGGAATAGGTGACTCGAAATAGTCCAAATGGATTTGCGGCACAGGTAGCGTCACCATGTCTTTAATTGACCACAGCAAGGCTTGGGATAATTCGACAGTATCGACATTGGGTTTATCAGTCAGCAGTAATTGATAAAGCCCTGAAGCTAAAACCAGTTGTAATTGGGCATTAGGGAAGGATTTAGCGACGGCAGCAAACGCCGATGACCAGTGCTCATCTTTAAGCTCAAACGGTAACCACAGTTCAGTACGATCACTTTGAGCAGGTGCGTAAACCCATAATTTATCGGCACAAACATAGACGCCAAGGCTAGTCGGATCCGTTCTTTTCTGCCAAAAGGCGAGTCGACCTATAAGACTTTTTTCCATAAAGATGCCTGTAACCAACTGAATTTAAAAGCGTGAGTAGTCTCTTTTGCTTAAACGTCCTGTCACTCCACTCTCCAGTGTTCCTTGCCCTCTGACTTGCTTTATCGCTAATTTAAACAGCAAACGTCATTATTTTGGCACTGAATAGTTTAGCTGCAAATAC
This sequence comes from Shewanella sp. SP2S2-4, assembly GCF_031932025.1. NCBI lineage: Bacteria > Pseudomonadati > Pseudomonadota > Gammaproteobacteria > Alteromonadales > Shewanellaceae > Shewanella > Shewanella sp. SP2S2-4. The sequence continues at coordinate 38,393 of NZ_JAUOER010000025.1, read as the reverse complement.
TCGTATTTTATAGATAAATACGTGAATAATCGGATTAATTTGCCTTATAAGACGACATTTATCACCCTAATACCACACTTTCATTACTTAGCCTCTATGGGTTCGCTGAAATACATTCCCTGCGCTGCGCCAACACCGAGAATTTGCAGTGTCTGCCATTCTTCGAAGACTTCGACCCCCTCGGCACAGACTTGCACTTCCGTTCGATACAAACCGCCAATCAAGCTACGGATGAATAATTGGTTTTCTGGGCGTAAATGAATATGCCGTACAATCGATCTATGTAGCTTAATTAAATCAAAGTGACATTCACGAATATAGTAAGTGCCAACGACCTGCTGACCCACATGATCAACACATAATCTCGCACCCATTTTACGGATCATGTCTAATTTTGGCTGTAATTTTTCTTGATGTTGAATCACGATATCTTCCGACACTTCGAAAATCAGTCGCGTGGTCAGATGGCGATATTCTAACAGCGTCGTTTTTAGCCATTGGGTAAAAGCTCGACTCATTAGCGAATCCAAACTCAGATTAATACTGTATATCTGTGACGCTGGTTTTTTATTTGTTTGAGTATTCGATACGCCACCCGCTAATTCATTCGACAGTAACAACAATACCCGCTCAATAATTTGCCGTTCGACCTGCGGCATTAAACCACATTTATTCGCCATTGGAATAAACAGTGTGGCACGAATTAGCGCTCCTTGATTATCCCGCGCCCGAGTAAATATTTCTTTATGATGCTCATTACCATCAGAATCGATTATAGGCTGGCTAAAGGGGAAGAATCGCCTTTGCACTAACGCGTTTTCTAAAAAGCTGCGCCAACGTACTGAGCCTTTAGCAAACTCTTCATCAATTGCGCCTTTGTCGTACATAAACCAATTACTATTGCCCTGTAATTGTGCCGCCCTCAAAGCCATATCGGCTTCTTCAATTAACTGTGCCGCATTATCGCCTGCGGTAAAATAAGCGCATCCGAGGTGGAAAAAGTTATCGCTATTGTCGACTTCGGGTAAAGGCTGGCTCAAACATATCTTAAGCAACTTACTGGCGAATTGGTCCGCTTCAATTAACGAGATTTGCGGCACGACTATGGCAAATTGATTGTGAGAACGACGGGCAAAAATACTGTTAGCTTGGGTTTGCAGCAATTGGCTTATCGCGTTGACGGTCGAATTTAATAACTCTTTAGTTACCGCTTCACCTTGGGATTGCTGCAATAAATCCAGATCATCCATCTCTAATAAATAAATCACCCCATGGGCGAGCATCGCCTGATTATGACTAAGGGCGTCGAGACGGTTATTCAAAAAGAGCCGATTACCAATGCGCGTTTCCGCATCGAGAAAGGTATTAGAACGAATGAACTTGTCAAAACGGCCACGTTCTTTTTGTGCGTCTTGTAATTCTTCTAACAACTTGGTCAAAGCGCGGTTAATCAGCCTTGGCTTGCCATTTCCGGGGGTCGCGAGTGCTTGCTCGTGCTTACCTTGCAAAATCAATCGGCTGCGTAAGGCTAATTCTTCAATGCCATCCAACTGTTGGGAAAACCATAAATAGCCAAAACGCACTAAGGTAGCCACAGCTAACACACCGACCAACAGGATGAGGATTTCATACCAACTAAAAGTGTAATGCTCGAAGGGTTGGGTTAAGGTCAGCTGCATACGCAGGCCAGATTTAGGTTCTAACACATGGTCATACACCATGGCATTTTGCGTAGTCAGATTGCCTTCATAGGCAAAGATCACTTCATCTTTCAAGGTCAGCCGAAAATCAACAGCATTGTAGGCAAGTAGCATGGGCGGCAGCCAAGCTTCCAAATCCCAATCGGGTTGGTGTTGATATTGGTCCACTAACATAGTTTCGAGTTCGGCGACTTTCTGCTGCTGAAATTTATAGGTCAACTGCACGAAACTCATCATAGCGCTCAGCAAAAAGACGAAGGCGATAGCGGCTAATGACATTAACCAAAAGCTGGTTAATTTTGTAGTTAACATTCGGGTGAATTTCATCTATCCGCTATCCTGCAGGATTATTATAATTATTTGTGCGATTTTAACAGGATTACAACAAAGTTGTCCGTTGATTATTCAGTAGCATAACCTAAAAGGCAACCAAGACGCTGTGACTTTAATGTCCGATTGAATTAGGCCAATTGTTTTTAGGACCGATTTTCGCTCAGTTTTTAACGCTTTACCCCGATATCACCATAGAGGCTGAACTCACAAACCGTAAGGTCGATGTCATAGAAGAAGGCATAGATCTGTTATTTCAAATTGCCGATTCGGGTGACACTCGCCTGCAAAGCTATGCCTTAGTCAACGCCCATAAATCGTTAATGGCAAGCCCTGCTTATTTGGCTGAGCATGGCACCCCCAAAGTGCCACAGGATTTAGCCAAACATAAAGCGATCCGCTTACAGTCAGCGCATATTGAAGGAGCATGGAAGTTATTCGATGGCAAAACTTGGATTGTCGCCGAGCCCATGACTCAACTGACAGTAAACAATGTCACTTTAGCCCGCGAGGCCGCCATTGCAGGGCTTGGGATCACAGCGGTGCCCTCCATCATTGCCCAAGTGGCATTAGAAAAAGGCTACTTAATCCCGCTGCTTGATGACTATCCTATGGTACAAACTAAGGTCGTGCTCAGTTATCCACAGCGGGCCTACTTACCCCGAAAATATCGCGTCTTTATCGAGTTTATCTATTCCGCATTATTTAAACGTTGGGGATCGCAAGTATTGGAAGTGCCCGATTTTATCGGCCAAGCCGATCAGGGCGAATAAACAAAATCGAACAAATAAAGCGATCAAAACAGTAACAAATATAACTTTGTAAAGCTTAAATCGCTGCCATAGGGATAAATCCGCTATGTCATAATTGCCTTAATCCTTAAGCCTCTATAAGCTTGGCAAGGTAACAGGCAGCAAAAGACCTTAGGTTTTCCTGATACAGTTTGCATAATAAAATTTAACATTTAATCTCAATTTTGGAGGAAACCTAATGAGCTTAATTAAAGAGTTCAAGGCTTTTGCGTCCCGTGGCAATGTGATCGACATGGCCGTTGGTATCATCATAGGTGCCGCATTCGGCAAGATAGTCTCGTCCTTCGTGGCCGATATCATAATGCCACCGATTGGTATCATCTTAGGCGGAGTGAATTTTAGTGATTTGAGCATAGTGCTGCAGGCTGCTCAAGGCGACGCGCCTTCTGTGGTGATTGCCTATGGTAAATTCATTCAGACTATTATCGACTTTACGATTATCGCCTTCGCCATTTTTATGGGTCTAAAAGCCATCAACACCCTAAAACGCAAGGAAGAAGAAGCACCTAAAGCACCAGCTGCACCGACTAAAGATCAAGAACTGCTGTCTGAGATCCGCGATCTACTGAAAGCTCAGCAAGAAAAATAAGCCAAATCTTAAGCGCAAATCATAAAAAACCCATCGAACTCGATGGGTTTTGTTTTTTATATCGGCGATGTTTTACATCAAGCAGATAAACGATTACTCAACTTCAATGTGCACAGTTTCACTGTAATCTTGCACCACTTCTGCCACTCGAATGCGGTAAGAGTTAAACAAACACGGCACTATGCCCGTTTGCTCGGCAATACTGTGGGCCATCTGATTGCGCCATTGGGTGATAGAAGCTTGGTCTTCCCAAAACGACAGGCTCAGCACTTTGCCATCGTCGGTTAAGCTCTGAAAACGTTCGATCGAGATCAGTCCCTTGCGCCCTTCTAAATACTGGCGCATCTCGGCTGCCACATGCAGATACTCTTCCTTCCCTTCCTTTGTCGGGATGACTTCAAAAATTACCGCGATCATAATGTACTCCGGAGATATTAATCCTTAATCCAAGTGCTAAGCCTAGACTATATCGAACGCTATAGCTCGCTGATTTTTAGGCTTTAACATTGAGCCGCGCCACAAAACGCCATTTAAAGCTATTCGAGTATCTGTTGCTTATCGCCGCGATACAGCCAGCGATACAGCCAGCGATACAAGGTCGGCAACACTAGCAAGGTCAGCGCAGTGGAGCTAAACAAGCCACCGATAATCACCACTGCCAGCGGCTTTTGGATCTCACTGCCAACCCCCGATGATAATAAAATCGGGATCAAGCCTAAGGCCGAGGTCAGTGCCGTCATCAATACGGGTCGCAAACGCCCAACCGTGCCCTCATAAACACAATCATAGAGTGCTTCGCCGCTTTGCCTGCGCTGATTAATCGAATCCACCAGCACCACGCCGTTGAGCACCGCAACCCCAAATAGCGTGATAAAGCCAATAGAGCTAGGTACAGATAAATAAGTGCCACTGACATACAGGGCCACTATGCCGCCAATCAAGGCTAAGGGCACGTTCGCCATGATGAGCAACACTTGCTTGAATGAACCAAAGGAGAAGTACAACAACAAGGCAATCAAAGCGATAGAAATCGGCACCACCAGCATCAACTTTTGCTGCGCCCGCTGCTGATTCTCATATTGGCCGCCAATGATCACTGTATATCCCGCAGGTAAATCGGCCTGTGGCACTAAAGCATAAATGTCTTTTACAACCGATCCCATATCGCGCCCCGCCACGTTGGCCTGCACCACAACACGGCGCTGCACATCGTCACGGCGAATATTCGGCGGCGCCATTTCCACTTCGACGCTGGCGACTTCGCCTAAGCGCACAGTGGCGCCATTCGTGCCGCTGAGTAACAAGTCCTTAATCGCATCAGGGCTTTGGCGAAACTCGGGCGCAAGGCGCACATTGATGTCGTATCTGGCATTGCCATCGATCACTTGACCTGCACTCCCGCCGCCAATGCCTTGGCTGACAAGGCTCATCACTTGATCAACACTGATGCCGTAGCGCGCCAATAGCTCGCGTTTGGGCCGCACGACCAATTGCGCCTCGCCGCTCACTTGCTCAAGCGATACATCCACGGCACCAGGGATTTTCGCGACAAGATCGGTAAGCGCTTGCCCTTTCTCAGACAATACCGCTAAATCTGGACCGAAAATTTTGATCGCTAACTGGGCTTTTACCCCCGAGAGCAATTCATCTACCCGAGTCGCAATCGGCTGCGAGAAAGTCAGCAAGAGGCCGGGGAACACACTGAGTTTTTCCTCCATCAGGCGTTGCAACTCTAAGCGCGAGCTTGCCGATTGCCATTCAGATATCGGCTTAAGCCCAATATAAACCTCGATATTACTCACGGGCTCAGGATCGCCACCAAGCTCAGGCGCACCAATGCGGCTCAGGGCATATTCCACCTCGGGAAACTCCAGCAAAATGGCTTCAAGCTTGGGTGCGACCGCCAAAGACGTGCCCAAACTCGCGGTTGGTGCCAGCGTGACCCTGAGGTTAATCGTGCCTTCCTCCAGCTCAGGCACAAATTCGGTACCCAGTCTTGGTAGCAATAAGAGGCTCAAAGCAAACATCAATAAGGCGCTGAGCATCACCACCTTTGGCCTAGCAAGTGTTGCCGCCAGTAGCTTGCGATAAGCGGCATCCAGCGGCGCTAAGACCACGCTTTGTTTGAGTACCACACTACGCTTGAACAGATACACAGCAAGGGCTGGCACGGCAATCAAGGCCACCAGCAGCGCTGATATCATAGCCAGAATGATACTGACCGCCATAGGTTGGAACAGCTTGCCCTCAACCCCTTCCAGCGCAAATAGCGGCGCAAACACCACTATGATAATGGCGGTCGCGAAGAAGATTGGGCTGCAAACCTCTTTCGCCGCGAGCATGATACGCACAGCCATATTGGCCTGCTGACCACCGTCCTCATCGCTATGATATGGATCTATTTCACCGTCCGCCCGAGTTCTTGCCTCTTGCAAATGTCGGCGATCTGGCTGGGTTAAGTGTTTGAAAATGTTCTCTACCATCACCACAGAACCGTCGACCAACATACCAATGGCCACGGCTAACCCACCGAGCGACATCAAGTTTGCCGACAGACCATAATAGGACATCACCATAAGTGCGAGCCCGATAGACACAGGAATAGACAGCAGCACCAGCAAGGTCGCGCGGATATTCACGAGGAACAGCGCCAAGATCACTACGATAAACACAAAGGCCATTAGCAGCGCATCGCGCACTGTGGTCACGGCCTTATCGACCAGATCCGCTTGGTCGTAAAACACCTCAAAGGACACGCCATCGGGCAATGCCTGCTCGATAAGGTTCACCCGCGCGCCGATATCGTCAATCGTCGCCTTAGTGTTCGCCCCCATGCGTTTGAGCACGACCCCCGCCACCACTTCGCCGAGATATTGCACATTTCCCGTCTCATCACGGCGAGTCATAGTTACAGCACCAACACGGATTTCACTGCCGAAATCCACCTGAGCGATATCGCCCACCCGCACGGGCGTGCCTTTATCCTCCGTAAGAGGGATCTGCGCGATCGCCGCTAAGCCTTCTTCTCCTGCGGGCAACATGCCGTAACCGCGTACCACAAGTTGCTCTTGGCCTTGGTCCATAAACCAACCGCCAGCGTTGCGGTTATTGCTCTCTAATGCCTCGGTAACTTGCGCCATCGACAAGCCATAGGCGCGCAATTTATTCGGGTCGACCTGCACTTGGTATTGGCGCACATCGCCACCAAAAGACAAGACTTCAGTCACGCCGCCAACGGGCATCATGATGAGTTTTACCAGGTAATCGTTCAAACTGCGCAGCTCGGCGGCATCGATACCTGAGCTAGGTTCAGCGCGCAGAATGTACTGATAAATCTGCCCTAATCCCGAAGTATTCGGGCCGATTTCCGGCACACCGACACCGCTTGGGATCATCTCCCGCGCCGCCTGTAACTGCTCAAACACTTGCTGGCGGGCGAAATAAATATCCGTCCCTTCGGCAAATACCACAGTCACAATCGACAAGCCTGTGCGCGACAAGGAACGTACCTCTGTCACGGCTGGCAAGGCGTACATGGCCGACTCCACCGGATAACTGATAAGTTTTTCCACCTCTTCTGCGGCTAAGCCTTCAGCCGCAGTATTGATGGTCACTTGCACGTTAGTCACATCGGGAAAGGCGTCGAGATTCAATTTTGGCAACATGGCCACGCAGCCCATAATCACGGCGAGCAGAGCCAATACCACTAACAGCCGATTTTTAATCGCGGCTTCGATTAACTTTTGCAACATAGAAAATCTCCAAAATGAGGGCGCTCATATTAGTGGGCGTGAATATCGAAGCCCGCTTTCGCCTGCTCGGATGCCAAGAAGAACGCGCCAGCCACCACGACCTTGCGCTGTGCCTGCTGGGCTTTTTCAAGCTCTGGCCCACGCACTAGATTCAAACCGCGTTGACGCTGCACCACTTCTACCTCAATGGACTCGAAGCCATCCTCATCTTGAATAAAAATCTGCCAGTCGCCATCGCCGCCACGGGTCAGCGCCGCATCGGGCAGCACTATGCCACTGCCGTTTGGATCGGTAGTAGAGCCAGCAAAATAGAGTTCAGCAAATTGCCCCGCATGCAACACATGATCAGGATTGGGCATACTCACCAGCACTTGCTCGGTGCGCGTTACACTGTCGAGTTCATGGGAGCGACCTATGATCTTGCCCGCCAAGGTTTTATCCCCCACTTGCACTAAGGCCGGACCACCGACACAGATATGCGCGGTTTGGGTTGGGGTTAACTGTGCTTCGACCCATAAATAAGACTCATCGGTCAGCTGCATTAACGGCGTGCCCGCACTAAACACTTGGCCTAACATGGCGATATCTTGCTGCACTCGGCCGTCAATTGGCGCTAAAAGTTGATAACTTCCAATCGCTTCGGGCGTCGATTCCAGTGCACGAATTTGTGTTGGCGTCATCTTAATCGCCTCTAAAATCGCCCGTTTAAGTTCGGCATCCACCTGAGCCTGCATCCGCCGACTAACGCTAACCGCACCTTCACTCATGCGCTTAACTCGGCTCCATTCAGCAGCAGCATTGATGTAGTCCGCCTGCGCCTGCGCAACGGCTGCGCCGCCCAAGGTCAGTAAAGGCTCACCTTTTTTGACTTCTTGTCCCGGCACTACGTGGCGCGCCAACACGCGCACATCGAGCTGCGGCGCAAGGGTCGCGGTGCGATCGCGATCCACCACTAAGGTCGCCGTCGCCCTGATATCCAGATTCAAATTGGCGATATTCAAGCTATCGCTCGACAAGGGTAACAAGCTAATGCCCGCCAAGGCTTGCTGCGTTTCGGTCAATTTCAGCGCCTGTTCGCCGTGTTCATCCGTCGGCGCCGTTTGCGTTACTGAATCGCTGCTTTCCTTAGCCGCGGGTGCGTGATCACCGCCAGCCAATACAGGCTGAGCGCTAAATACCAACGTGCTCAGCACGAATAATGCGAGCGCGATTTTTGATAGGTTAAACCGACGCTTTTCAGGCGTTGTTACAGCATCCAGTTGAAGGACATTTTTGTGGTGAGTATGTGAATTCATTATTGTGACCTCATGGGTTTACTGCGCGCGCGGCGGCATTGGGCATGTGCGAAGGTGCTTGGCTGATCTGTTCAGCGCTACCATCCAAAAAAGGCATAAGCTGGCCGCTTTCGCCCATCCACGTTAACCAGCTCTGATAGATAGCCGTTTCTAGGTTTAAGCCCACCAAATAACTGGCGGCTAACTGCCGACGACTCTGTAAGTACTCACTGGTACTCACATCCCCCGCCTGCCATTGTTGGCTTAAGGATTTAGCCGCTTTAGCACCTGACACTTGCACTAACTCGCGCCAGTCTTGGTAACGCTCAAGCAAACGCGGCAACGCATAGAGGAATTGTTTCTGCTTAGCAGTAAGTACTCGCTCACGGGCAAGATAGCCTTGCTCGGCGATCGCGATACCCTTATCGGCCACTGCTTGTAACTCACTGTAGTTATTGCGAACTTGCAGAGGAATCGACACACCAACCCCAAGTTTATTGTCCGTACCTTCCTTTTCGGCGGCTAGACTAATGGTCGGGTCTGCTGACGTATCGGCCTTGACTTGCATGGCATTGACTCGTGCCAGCAGCACTTGCTGATAGGCACTCGCCAGAGCCGGCAAAGTGGATGTTAAGGGGCTCAACTCGGTTGCTGGCGCTTGCTTAGCCTGAGTCACGAAGACATGGATCTCCTTAATAAACTCGCTAAAGGCAAAATTATTATTTCCAAGTAACTCAATCACTTTGCCGTCGGCCACTAAGGCCGCCTGCTCAGCTAAGGCGTAATCGGCGGTGTTAGTTGCTAACTCGAGTTGCATCAATTGCAGCTCAACGTTGGATAAATCCCCCGCCGCCAACCGCTGCTTGGCAATACTGAGCTGCGCCTTAGTGAACCTTAATTGCTGCTCGGCAAAGATCAGCGCCTTACGGCTTTGCGCCTGTTCTGCCAATGCCAGTAAGCGTTCGGCCAACATTTGGTTACGCTCTAAACCTATGTCCGCTAACAGGATTTGGGCTTCAAGCTCGGCACGTTTTGTCGCCACGCCGCGCTTATCAGCCCAATCGAGGGTTTGACTCAGACCTAAACTGTAGGAATCTGTGTCGGCATTTTGATAGTTAAGCCCAAGCTCAGGGTTATACACGGCGCGATCCGCCGCCTGAATGGCAAGCTCTGCTTGTTGCTGTCGTGTAAGCTGCGCCTGCACTTCAGGTAACTGATTGAACTGTGTGAGTAACGCGGGCAACCATTGGCCTAAAGCGACATATGGCGTGTCGGTTTCTTTGGCGGGCAAACCCAGTGATTTAGCCTTAAACACCTCGGCTTCAGGGGCTTGGGTTTCAATGGCTTTGGTTTCCAAGGGATTGGTTTCAAGAAAGACTTCAAGAGTGTCATTTTCTGCCGCGAGGGCAAAGGCTAACAATCCGGCGGCCAATACTAATCCGCAGCTCAACAAGCCCGATCGAAACAGGCAAGCCAAGGTACGGGCGAGAGTCGTTTTGTTCATCGCAAATCCTAACAATATCGAATGTGGATCGGCTGACTTTGCGCCCAAAGCGTGACTGCTAGATTCGAGCTTCATTTGAAATAGCTCAATGCAAAGCAATCCTATCGTTCTGGGCATGGCAAATAAGCGCCGTTCGAATCATCCCGCTAAGTAAACATAGCTAAAACTATGCGTAACTTAAGCTATGCATAACCAACACACCGCATGGCTAAAGGCCGATGGCTGGTACAACAACTCACGCTGCTGAGCATCAGTTAAATCGCATTTGGGGGATGAATATAAAAGGCTTATCGCGCGGCGAAATAGATTGAGATCCAAGAAGATGAATCAAGATCTTTAGACCGAGGAATAAGCTGGATATTGGGGGATTAAGCTATTGGAGGACGGTACTTAGGTAAATTATCGGGCTGGAAATAGGATACATTGGCAGCGAGAAAGACGCTTTCTAACGCTTGTACAGGCTGGCTTAGCCCAGGAGATAACAGAGCCACATGGCCGCCATGACATTGGCAATCGAGGCACAGGTCAAAATCTTGTAATTCAGTGGTTTTCACTAAGTGGGAATGCAATTCGTTGCTTTGGTTTTCACCCGCATGATGACTCGTGACACCCGTATAGTCAGCAAAACCTAGGGCTTGCTCGCTTGGACAAACGCAATCGACACATTGGGCCAAAGTGGTCACTTGGGCGCTAAATTGCAGATGGGGATGATTATCGGCTTCTTCCGCGCCATTGCCCGCATGTAACTGATGCGCACCTAAATTCGCGCCAGCAAATTGCAGCACGATAATGGCTATCAGTAAGGTCACCATTCGAGTAAAAAATGGCTTAGCGGTAGAATTCAAATATCACCTATAGCAAATAACGGATAACGGATAACGGATAACGGATAACGGAACATCTGACCCGTATGATAAACATAAGTTCACAGCTCGCAAGCAAAGTCTTTCAAGCTGTGATCTCTAAAGGCTAACGCTGACTTAAATACTCAGTGCTTATTTAAACACGCAACACTTATTTAAACACGCAGTGTTTAGCGTAATCTGCGGCTTCATTAGCAGTCCAATCGCCAGACGGCTTATCTTTCATCTGCTTACACCAAGCATCGCTACCCACTTCTGGCGCGCAGGCACTCAGACCAGCGGTAAACGCCAGCACCAACGCAATAGCACTGATTTTTGAAACATTTTGCTTAGAAAAAGCGCGCGATTTAAATAAAGACATACTTCATTCCTTGTAAATACGGTCTACATTAGACCATTAGATATTCGAACGCTTAGTGATCCAAGCAATCGCTTTGGTTTTCTGCTCTAGGGGAAACCATGCCACTTCGCCCTGCATAAAAGGACCAAGTAAGCGCACCGCATTTCCCACCCAATCAGGTCCGCCCACAAATACTAAGGCTTCAAAATTAGGTAATTGGACTTCACCACTACCTGTGAGTGACTCAAATTCCCAGCCCTCGAGTAACACATCTGCCTCAATATACAGGCAAACTTGGCCCCAATCCTTACGATAACTCTTAATCGCCGGCTGTAAACGGGTCCGATAATCGGTGGAGGATAGTCGGCCACTGGCAAAAAGACTGATAACACCCTTAGCAATATCGGGGATTTGGCATAACATAGAGGCACTCCGAATCGAGAACACTTTTGCAAGCAATGGCCTTGACCAATGCAATGGCAAAGAATGCGCCCGATGATAACAAATCTATTGAAAAGCCATAAGTGATTATTGATGGCTTCTCAATCCATGCTGAAAAATGCCTAAGTTTGCCATGATAAAAATCTCAAACCGTGTGGAACTTCAGGAAAATGAAATCGAGTGGCAATTTATCCGTTCGAGTGGCGCAGGCGGTCAGCACTTAAATAAAGTGTCCACCGCTGCGCAGCTAATTTTCGATATTAAAAGCTCATCATTACCCGAGTATTACCAAGAACGCTTGCTCAACAAGGCCGATCACCGCATCACTAAAAGCGGCAAAATCATCATTAAATGCCAAGCGAGCCGTAGCCAAGATGCCAACCGCCAAACGGCGTTGGAGCTATTTATCGCCTTAGTCGCCAGCGTCGGTGAAGTGCAGAAAAAACGCATTCCTACCCGCGCCACCAAAGGCAGCCAAACGCGGCGATTAGAGTCCAAGAAACAAAAAGCCGCCACTAAAGCCATGCGTCAGCAAAAGACTGATTATTAGCGTTAATCAGCATTAGGCCGCAGTTGAAACTGGCCGACAATGGCGCTGGATTTCAATGGTATAGTCGGCTCGCACATGCTCAGCTCACACACAATTGACTAACGGATAATGCAAAATCGACTTGAACAGGTTAAGTTAGTGACCTATCTACAAAACTAACAAATGCCTCCCAGCTTTAATTCCAAGGCATGTCGTAAAGGAAAGCGCAATGAGTCACAAAATTTTGCTCGTCAATGGCCCCAATCTCAACCTCTTAGGTCGCCGCGAGCCCAGCGTTTACGGTCATCAAACCTTGGCCGACATAGTGGCGGAGTTAAACCAGCAGGCAAAGTTGGCGGGAGTTGAGCTTGAGCATATTCAGTCCAACGCCGAATTTGAGCTAATCAACGCGATTCATGCGACCGATGCACAGATGATCATTATCAACCCCGCCGCCTTTACCCATACTAGCGTCGCCCTGCGTGATGCCTTGCTTGGCGTCGCAATTCCGTTCTTTGAAGTGCATTTATCCAATGTGCACGCCCGTGAAGCCTTTCGCCACCATTCCTATTTTTCCGATAAGGCGATAGGCGTGATTTGCGGTTTCGGTTCACAGGGTTATGAGTTTGCACTGGCGGCAGCCATTAAGCGGCTCAACCAGCCACAGTAATCCCATTCAATAGCGTGCTTCGCAAGGGCAGATAAATGGCAATGGATCTTCGTAAAATCAAAAAACTCATTGAGTTAGTGCAAGAATCTGACATAGCAGAACTGGCGATCACTGAAGGTGAAGAATCGATTCGCATCACTCGCTACAGCCCTATGCCAGCCAATGTGCAGTCATCACAAACACTACCTACAGCACGCGTGGCACCTTTAAATACACAGGCAAAGCAAACCGCCGTTTCGCCAAGTATGGAAGGTTTTGTGCAAGTCTCACCTATGGTTGGCACTTTCTACACGGCAGCAGAACTTGATGATGCGCCGCTGGTTAAAGTCGGCCAAAAGGTGAGCCAAGGTGAAGTTGTCTGCATTATCGAAGCGATGAGAATGATGAATCCCATCCAAGCCGAGCGCGATGGCGTGGTCAGCGCTATTTGGGCCAAAGACGGCGATGAAGTGGCATTCGATCAGCCGCTATTTACCTTAATCTAACCGCTCGCCTTATCATGAATTGAAGCGCACTTGAGTTTAAGCTGCGGTTTTCAAGCAAAGGCGGCATTAACCGAGGTCACTATGATATTAATTACCGGCGCCAGCAGTGGTTTAGGCGCGGCGCTAGCATCGCTCTACGCCAAAGAAAATGAACCGCTAACACTCACAGGCCGCCATGCCGAGCGCCTACAAACCGTCGCCAATGCATTAACGCCCTTCTCCAACAAGCCTATCGCCGCGATCACCGCCGATCTCGCCAGTGAATCGAGTCTCGAAGCCCTGTTCGATGGCCTGACGCAAGCCCCTAAAACCGTGATCCACTGTGCGGGCAGCGGCTACTTTGGGGCGATTGAAACCCAAACTGCCAGCGATATCCACAGCCTGCTCAATAACAATGTCACCTCAACGATTTTGTTAGTGCGCGAGCTAGTGAAACGCTATAAAGATCAAGCGGTCACTGTGGTTGTAGTCATGTCCACCGCAGCACTGGCCGCCAAAGCGGGAGAGTCCACTTACTGCGCGGCAAAATGGGCGGTACGAGGATTTATCGAGTCGGTGCGATTAGAGCTTAAACAAAGCCCAATGAAGTTGATTGCCGTGTATCCCGGCGGCATGGATACAGGCTTTTGGCCAAGTAGCGGTAAAGCATTAGATACCTCAAGTTTTATGTCCGCCGATGAAGCCGCAGGTATGCTCAAACAAGCATTAATCGCCACCCAGCACGGTTATATCGCCGATATCACCATACAAAGAGCCTAGCCCTCACGGAAAATGAGGTTGGCGGATTGCGCACAAAACAGGTTCGAGACGCAGGATAGCAGCACCTCGAACCTGAGTGATCCGCTTGCTAGTCAGCGCAATTGGCTGTGTTTAAGCTCACCGCGCGGCGACTCTCCCTGTGGGTCAGCCACCACATCACAAGTCCTCCTAATGACAACAAAGACGCCGCATAACCTGTCGCGGCAATCCCTTGTCCAGACAGGATCACTAAACTGCCCACCCAAGGACCAATCGCATTGGCGAGATTAAAGGCACATTGCACTAACGCACCTGTCATGGCCTGCCCATCGGGCGCCACATCCATCAATCTGGCTTGCACAATAGTGGCAAGCCCTAATCCACAACCGACAAAGAATACTACGGGCATCAGCGCCCAATAATGTCCGGTCAAACTCGGGTAAATCGCTAATACCAGAGTGCTTAACACTAACGACCAAAACGCCGCAGCTAAGGCCGACTTATCCGCCGCCCAGCCGCAAACTAAGGTGCCCAATGTTGCGCCAATACCAAATACCGCCATCATGATCGGGATCTTAAACGGCTCGACTTGCGTCACTTGGATTAAGGTTTCAGCCAGATAGGTATACACGCAAAAGATACCGCCAAAGCCAATCGCCGCAATGCCAAGCGTCAACCAGACTTCACGATTCTTCAGGGTTTGTAGCTCTTTCCTTGGACTCGCATCAGCGGCCACGGCCTGATCAGGCGCTAAAAAATACACCATCACAGCGGTAATAGTCGCCAAAATCGCCACTATGCCAATGCCCGAGCGCCAGCCCACGATTTGCCCCATCCAAGTCGCAAACGGCACACCGATAATCGTCGCCAGTGTAAGGCCAATAATCACCCGCGATACGGCGCGAGCCTTCATTTCTGGCGGCACTAAAGAGGCCGCGAGCAACATAGCCACACCAAAATAGGCACCGTGGGGCAAGCCGCTGAGAAAACGGAAAAAGATTAGCCAATTCAATGATGGCGCTAACGCACTTAAGCCATTGGCCACCGCCATTAAGGCAGCTAGAGCAATCAATAGTGTGCGCCGCCTGACCCTAACCGCCAGCACCATGATAATCGGCGAACCGACCACAACCCCTAGCGCATAGGCGCTAATGGCATAACTTACATGAGCAACCTCTACCCCTAAATCGCTGGCGATATAGGGCACTAGAGTCATGGAAGCAAATTCTGTGGTACCTAAGGCAAACGTCCCGAGCGCTAAGGCGAGCAATACCCATAGTGTACTGGCGCCCTTATGCTGATTTTGGACAGCCTGATTTCTAACAGTATTCAAACCTCTTCTCCGCTATGCTATAAAACGACAACTAGCTGATAACCAACTAATAAAAAGATAATAAAAGATGATAAATAAATTGGAGCCCACTAAGGGGCTCCAATTTCTCAGTCATTTACCTAATGTAAATCTATCTGACTAACTGTTCTTGATAGGTTTGACTGTTCCAGTCGTAGGCGTAAAGCGTGCCTTGCCACTCGTAAAGTGTACGACCATCCTGCTGCACAACCCTAGCATTACTCGGCAAGCTAGACACACTGTGCGCCGCCCGTGGACGGGGAGTCGCAGCTGTTTTGCCTGTGACGTTACTAGTTTGCGACACCAGCTGCCCAGTCGATTGTCCGGCCATATTTACAGGCATACTCGATACCATACGGCCTTCACTCGCAGAATATTGCATGCTGGTTGTGACCCGTACAGGCGCAGAAATAGCCACTGGTTCATCGTCGTAGCGCATAGGAATCGACAGGCCTATGCCCGAATAGGGCGAGTTCCAGTAATTTCGAGTATAAACGTCACGCGAAGTATTCCAGCCCCAATCATTGTTCCATTGGCTGTTCACACCGTAACCGACATTCCAGCCAGAACCCCAACCTGTTGCGAGCCCTAAACCCAGTCCTAAACCCCAAGGGTAATAAGGTCGGTAGTAGGGACGATAGTGGCGATTATCGTTGCGCACATGGCGGTTATCGTAATGGTTGTCATGACGATTGTTGTAATGACTTTCTCCACGGCTGTGGCTATCACTATGACCTTGGCGCTCGCCTTGCTCCGAATGGTCCCGATTTCCGGCAACCGCCGCAGTCGACATACTGAGCGCGCCCAAGAGCGATATCCCCACCGCCAGCGACAAAACCAAGCACTTTAGCGGCCGCTTATGCACGCCATGTGATTGACTTTGAACACACTTTCCTTGAGTAAACTTTATTGGGATATTCATATAAACCTCGAAATAA
Organism: Shewanella sp. SP2S2-4; assembly: GCF_031932025.1. Lineage (NCBI taxonomy): Bacteria > Pseudomonadati > Pseudomonadota > Gammaproteobacteria > Alteromonadales > Shewanellaceae > Shewanella > Shewanella sp. SP2S2-4. The sequence goes on along the minus strand of NZ_JAUOER010000025.1, from coordinate 22,077 downwards.
AGGGCGTAAGCGAGATCAATCGTGACTTACTGGCGTCCATTTTACGCTTCCTAAGCTTGAAGATCACTGAATTGGTTAACCCTAAAACAGAAAAATGCTATAGTGCGCGCCACACGGATTTTCATTGCAGAGGCTATTTCCACATGAGTTTTAAGGATTTACGCAGCTTTATTGATCATCTGGAAGCCAATGGCGAACTCAAACGCATTAGCTACCCAGTTGATCCTCATTTAGAAATGACAGAGATCGCCGATCGCGTATTACGCGCTAAGGGCCCTGCGCTATTATTTGAAAATCCCAAAGATCATCACATGCCCGTGTTGGTAAACCTGTTCGGTACGCCAAAACGTGTGGCCATGGCGCTCGGGAAAGACGATCCCTTAGCGTTGCGCGAAGTGGGTGAACTGTTAGCCTTTTTAAAAGAACCCGAACCACCACGGGGCTTTAAAGACGCGATCGCTAAGATCCCTATGTTCAAGCAAGCCTTGAATATGCCGCCAAAAACAGTGCGCAATCCCCCTTGCCAACAAGTGATCAAAACCGGCGATGAAGTCGATTTGACCCAATTACCTATTCAGCATTGCTGGCCGGGCGATGTCGCACCACTGGTGACATGGGGCTTAACCATCACCAAAGGCCCGCGCAAGAGTCGCCAGAATTTAGGTATTTATCGCCAACAATTACTGGGTAAAAACAAGCTGATCATGCGTTGGTTATCCCACCGTGGCGGCGCGTTAGATTTTGCTGATTTTAAACAACAATTCCCCGGTGAGCGTTATCCTGTTGTGGTCGCACTCGGCGCCGATCCTGTGACCATTTTAGGTGCCGTCACCCCAGTCCCCGATTCCATGAGCGAATACGCTTTTGCCGGTTTACTGCGCGGTGAACGTACCGAAGTCTGCAAGGCATTAAGCTGCGACTTAGAAGTGCCCGCCACCAGTGAAATCATCCTCGAAGGTTATATCGATCCTGAAGAACTGGCGGAAGAAGGCCCCTACGGCGATCATACGGGTTACTACAACGAAACCGATAAGTTTCCAGTATTTACCGTTACCCACATCACTCACCGTAAAGATGCAATCTACCACAGCACTTACACTGGCCGTCCACCGGATGAGCCTGCCATGCTGGGGGTTGCATTAAACGAAGTGTTTGTGCCGATTTTGCGTAAGCAATATCCTGAGATCGTTGATTTTTATCTGCCACCAGAGGGTTGTTCGTACCGCATGGCAGTGATCTCAATTCGCAAACAATATCCGGGACATGCCAAACGAGTGATGATGGGCGCTTGGTCTTTCCTGCGCCAATTTATGTACACTAAGTTTATTGTCATAGTGGATGAAGATGTGAACTGCCGTGACTGGCAAGATGTGATCTGGGCGATCACCACCCGTATGGACCCTAAACGCGATACTGTGATGATCGAAAACACCCCGATCGACTACCTCGATTTTGCCTCACCCGTCGCGGGCTTAGGCTCAAAAATGGGACTCGATGCCACCAATAAGTGGGAAGGCGAAACCAACCGCGAATGGGGCACGCCAATCGTGATGGATCCAAAAGTAAAACAAAAGATCGACTCAATCTGGGATGAGTTAGGCATAGACGACAGCCCAACCCTATAATTCAGCTTAAGCCGTTACTCAAGTATCGGCTTAAGCCAAGAGAATAGGCCAATAACAGGCCGCTAAAGCGACACCTAGACACATACTGTTGAAGAAAGGTGCAAAGGAAGTTTGATGAAAACCATACGTTGTAAGATAGAGAAAGTTAGCCCGTTTAACGATGCCGTATATCAAGTATTGTTAAGGCCAGAAACCGCCTTCGATTTCCAAGCGGGGCAATACTTATGTGTTGTCATGGGTGAAAAAGATAAACGTCCCTTCTCTATCGCATCAGCGCCAAACGCCGAGCTGATCGAATTACACATTGGCGCCGCTGTAAGTGAAAGCTACCCAATGCAAGTGGTCGAGCGCCTGAAAGCCTGCGCCATTGATGGCAGCACTATCGATATCGAAGCCCCAGGCGGCGAAGCCCACCTGCGTCACGAAAGCCAACGCCCTCGCCTCTTAATCGCCGGCGGCACAGGTTTCTCTTACATTAAAAGTATCATCGAGCACCAAATCGCCCTCGGCCAACAGGTTGAAACTATGCTGTATTGGGGTTGTCGCACCCAAGATGCCATGTATTTTGAAACCATCGCCCGCGAGTGGCACGACGCTCACCCTTGGTTACACTTCGTCCCAGTTATCGAAGAAGCCCCAGCCAATTGGCAAGGTAAAACCGCCAATCTGTTAGCGCAAATCAAACAAGATTTTGTCAGCCTAAATGGCTACGACATCTACATCGCCGGCCGTTTCGATATGGTGGGTGCAGCACGGGAAATCTTCCGTGAGATTGGTGTAGAAGAAGCACATCTCTACGGTGATGCGTTCGCGTTTATCAAATAACGCGATAATTTGTATGCTTGGCTGGCTAACCTTTGCCAGCATAGGCTTAAATAATAACCCCCAGTTTTTACTGGGGTTTTGTTTTATACGTCACGCCGTATTTCACTTTTTGTGGATACATCCACTCAGTAAATTTGCTTATCCAAAGATAATTTGCTGCTTAAGCAAAAGATTAAAGTCGTGGGTCTTCAACCCACACCCGACCAAGGAGGACTGCTCGTCCTATCCTCCTTGGATTCTCCAAGACGCCCCTAGCGAAGTTACATGCATTAGTGACTGGCTTCGTGCTTATTCGAAAATAGTTAACGCTTCCGATGGGGCGCCCCTTCCCCCCGAAAGCGACGCAGACGTCCTGTCTGCGTCACGCTATTTTCTTCAACGCCCTTCAGCAACTTCGCAGGGGAAGGTGAACTTCTGTGATATCGGTGTCGACTGTTTATCCCAAAAGAGTTTTTTCCTGTCCTATCTTTTTACTTTCGCAGGGAAATTGGCGTAATCTTTAGCATAAAATGTATGCCTGTCCGCTCTTTCTTTTTCACAAAAAACCATAGTAACCAGTCACAATGTACCAACAAAAATATGGCTTATCAGTCTTTTCCCATGGGTATCTCATTTTCTTGATAGTCACTAACTTTCACTATTGTGGAATTATCCCATAATGAGTCAATAGCTGACGCAACATGGGATTCAAGTACAAATGAAACAGACTAAGACGCCACACAAACTCGTTAAATGCTTAGCCTTAACGGGATTATTCACCCTATCTGCCTGTGCAAACGACGAACTTGCAGATACTTTACTCACCAATACCCACGTCTATGGCCATGATCAAGCGACTAGTTTAGCCATTAAGGATGGCAAAATTGTCTACATTGGGAATAGCATTAACGCCATGGATCACGTGAGCAATCAAACCAAAGTCATCGATTTAAAAGGTCATTACTTATTACCTGGTTTCATTGATAACCATAATCATGTGTTTGAAGCCGCGAGTGAAATAGGTAGCGACTGTTTACTGGATGATGACACTAATCTCAACGGCTATATCCGCACATTAACCTCCTGTAAAAATCAGTTGGAAACGGGAGAGTGGTTACTCGGCTATGGCCATCAACTCAGTGTAGTAATGCAAGAGAATGGCCCCACTCCTTTGGCAATATTAGACAAAATCTTCCCCGATAATCCTGTCGTTATTATGGAGCAAACATCCCATTCTATGTGGGTCAACTCCCTCGCATTAGCCAAAGCTAAGATAAGCGCTCATACAGCCGATCCGCAAGGCGGCAAGATCCTCAAAGATGAAGAGAGCGGTAAACTTCTCGGTATTTTATTCGATAATGCTGGCGATCTTGTGATGGAACAAGCATGGAAATCACAACCCAATCTACAACAAGCCAATTATCAAGGTTTATTAAATGGTCTGGCAGCTGCTGCCGAGCACGGGATAACGACTATCGGTGATGGACGACTCTATTGGAAACGTGACTGGTTAGAAACATGGCTAGCCGTCGAAAGTCATGATGAATTAACCGCCAGAGTCAGTCTACGCCCTTGGATTTATCCTGCCGATGAACCCCAAGCACAGCTTGATTTCTTTAAAAAAATTCATTCTGATGATAAACAACGTCTGCTGCTCATCAATCAGGTCAAAATCTACAGTGATGGTATCATCATAAACGGTACTGCCAGTACATTAGCCCCCTATGATTGGAGCTACACCCCCGAACTTCCTAGGGGACTCGAGTATGTTCCTGCCAGTAAAATGGCGTGGTGGCTTACTGAACTCAACAAAATTGGATACGGGGCACATATTCATGCAATAGGTGATGCAGGGGTACGCAACACCTTAGATGCCATTGAAACTTTACGATCTCAGGGAGCTACTCGCCCTTATGCCATGACGCATTTAGAAATGGTATCTCCCCAAGATATCAAGCGCTTTGCCTCACTCAAAGTCGATGCCGATTTCCAATTGGGTAGCGATTACATTGCCGCGCAGGATCATGAGTGGGCGATCCCTTTTATCGGTAAGCAACGAGCTAATGCTTTATTACCTATTAACCCTATTTTCAAGACTGGCGCGAATGTAACTTTAAGTAGTGACTGGAATGTGAATGATATCAATCCACTCGTTGGTATTGCTAACGCAGTCTATCTGCAAAATGCAGGCATCGCTGATATTCACAGTGCTATTGCAGCCTATACAATAAATCCCGCTAACGCCTTGGGCATAAGTGACATTACTGGTTCTATCGTGCTAGGGAAATCTGCCGATTTTGTTGTATTAGAGCGAGACATTACCCAAGCTACAGCAAAACAAATTGCTGACACTCAAATTTTAATGACGTGGTTAGAGGGGGAGCTAGTGTTCGATCTCAATGATCAATAGCAATCCCGTATCAATCTAATTATTTGCTGAGTTGCTCTTTTATTAACGTCAGCAAAGAAGACCCTAAGGTGCTGGCCTCAAACCCATGATGCCAGCGCATTTCGAGCCGCCGCTTCATAGGCGCAAATTCACTACTCAATTGGACAACTTTTAATCTTCCACTGTCGATTTCTGTCTGCGCTAAAGATAACGGCAAAAAACTATATCCATCCCCTTCGGCAAGTAAGGACTTTAACAAAGCAAGATCGGGGATTTGGCAATAATGGCCACTAAATCCGACTTCGAGATCATCACTTTCAGTCTGCCCTCCTGCCCAAATATATTCACGATAGGGCGCTAATTGTGCGGGGTCGATTACCTGCTGTGAAGCTAATGCATGCTGTCCAGATATCAACATTACCTCTTGATATTCGCCAAGGCGGCAGTAACCCGATTGAGATTGATGTAATTCAACCGTTTCATGTAACAGTAAAAGGTCGATATCATTGGATAAAAAAGCGCTGTGTAAAGCATCGAAAGTATCCACTTTTAAGACAAAATCCAGCGTTGGAAACTGCATTAAATAGCGCTGAATCGTCGAACGTAAGACTTCTAAAGGAATATAATTTTCAACCCCCAACACTAACCGACCTTTACCAAGCTCAGCATAATGGGTCGCCGATTGAGTAAATTGTTCCCATTGGGCCAAGGCTAAAATAGCCTTAGGTAGTAAATGCTCACCTCCCGCAGTGAGTGCCACTTGATTTGCACTACGCTCAAATAAATCCACACCGATGTCGACTTCTAGATCGGCAATCCACTGACTCACTTGCGGCTGACGTTTGCCCAGAGCGCGAGCGGCGGCTGAAACTGAGCCTAGTTGAGTCGTCAATACAAATGCTTTAACTCGTTGAATATTCAAATGTGCTCTACTATTTTATAAGCGCGTTGTGCACTTGACTTTAATACCCGTCAGACGGAATCACAATGTTAACTTACCTATGCAAGACACTTTGTTAAAAATCAGATGTGAAGCCCCACGACTTAGATTTAGATTTTGATTTAAAAAGTTAAAAGCTAAAATAATGCCCAAAACTCAAACGAAGTTTAAACACCCAGCCCTGCGGCGCCTGAGCCCCCCCTTACACTTGTGGTCTATGTAGATCGAAACGTAACGCTTCGGTGATCCCATAATAGGCCGATGGGCCGCCGGCACGTAATACGGGTTCGGCGAGGGCGGTTTGATAAATCCCCTCGGCATTGAGTAAATGCTTGGCAATATGCACGGCCACCACTTCACCTAACACCAACCAAGTATCGATCTTGTCGCCATTAGCGGCGGTTAACTGGATACATTGGGACAATTTGCATTCGAAGTTTACTGGGCTTTCAGCCACTAAATCGGCCTTAACAATGGTGCCAGCTTTAGCCGTGAGTCCGGCAAAGCTAAACTCATCTTGACCGCGTGGCAGCATGGCGGAGGTTTGATTCATTTTCTCGGCAAGGCTTCGAGTGGTGAGGTTCCACACAAACTCCCCTGTTTCGACGATATTGGCGACACTGTCTTTCCAACCTGTGCTGGCAAAGCCGATGATGGGCGGTTTGTAGTTGAAACAATTAAAAAAGCTGTAAGGGGCGAGATTGCGTTGCCCCTCGGCATTGCGTGATGAAATCCAGCCGATCGGTCGAGGACCCACAATTGCATTTAAAGGATCGTGTGCAAGACCATGGCCTTTGCTCGGTTCGTAAAAATAGCGGTTATCAGCGGTCATACTTGATCCTTTTGTTATTGCCACATTGTTATTGCCACAACCGTGACTTGAGCGATTCACACAGCCATCACTGGCACACTTTTATGGTCGCTATCTTACCTAAGTTCCGCGGCCGTCGCCAAAACTCTGCGGCATAAGTTAAGCGAGAGCTAGGATAAAATAAGGCTGCAAATTTTAGATCCAACACACTCTTCTGCTAAAGTGATGCTGATCAGTGGGCTAAATGGCTAACTCTGCTAGGTGGCAAATAAAGGAGTCGTGAATGGACGCGATAAAAAGAATATGGAAAAGGTTGTTATTGGCCACAGTGCTGTTGGCGACGGGTTGTGCCAGTGTAGCGCAAATCGATTTCAATGCTCTGTTTGGCACTAGCTCACCGCAAAAGCGCGTCGAGAATGCACAGCTTAACAACCAATTTGTTCAACAGGCCGAATTTGTGCACAAAGAAGTTGAACCAATCCTCAATAGCCGCTGCGTGGTGTGCCATGCCTGCTACGATGCTCCCTGCCAGCTCAAAATGACCTCAAGCGAAGGCATAGAACGCGGAGCGAGTAAGGAAAAAGTCTATCAAGGCACACGTTTAGTCGCCGCCACGCCCAATCGCTTATTTGTCGATGCCTTTACCCCAGAAGCTTGGCGTCAACGCGGCTTTTACCCCATGTTAAACGAGCGCAATCAAACTCCAGAAGCCAATACCCAAGCCTCAGTATTGGCCAGAATGCTCACGCTTAAGCAAATGCATCCCCTGCCCGAAGACAAGATTTTAGATAAGCGTTTTGATTTCAGCCTCGACAGAGTTCAGCAATGCGCCAACCTAGAGGAAATGGACAAATACGAGCAAAGCCAACCGTTTGCGGGCATGCCCTATGGCTTGCCAGCGCTGAATGCGAATGAACATCAAGTGTTGATGCACTGGCTCGAACAAGGTGCGCCGTTGCCGTTCGCGCCATCGCTAGCCCCTGAATTTATAACGGAAATCACCCATTGGGAGCAATTTTTAAACGGCGACAGTTTAAAAAGCCAATTAAGCGCACGCTACATCTACGAGCATTTGTTTGCCTTTCACTTATATTTTGAATCTTTAAATCAGCCGAACGCCCAGCCTTTATTTTTCGAGTTAATCCGTTCGAGGACGCCGCCGGGGCAAGCGCTGGATATTATCGCCTCCCGCCGCCCCTTCGACGATCCTAAGGTGGAACGTGTCTATTACCGTTTTCGACCTTATCGAGCGACCATAGTCGATAAAACCCACATCCCCTATGCCTTAAATTCCGGCTTGCTGCACGACTGGCAGCAATGGTTTATCGATGCGGATTACTCAGTGACTCAGCTGCCGAGCTACCAGCCGAGCATTGCGGCCAATCCCTTCGAAGCCTTTATTCAAATTCCTGCCGGTGCGCGCTATCGCTTTATGCTGAACCGCGCCCAAGACACCATTATGGGCTTTATCAAAGGCCCAGTGTGCCGTGGTCAGGTGGCGCTCAATGTGATTAACGACAGATTCTGGGTGTACTTTGTTACCCCAGATTATATGGACGACGCGGATTTTAGGACCTTCTACCATTCCCAGATTGAAAACCTACGAATGCCTGCGGAGGAAGAAAGCACTGCACTCGCCGTAACTTGGGTGAAATATGCCGCCAAGCAAGGCCAGTACATGCGGGCGCGTAATCAGTTCTTGAACGAGAAGTTTAAAAACGGCCAACACCTCACCATAGACGGGCTCTGGGATGGCGACGACAACAATGATAATGCTAGCCTGACAGTGTTTCGCCACTTCGATAATGCCACTGTGGTCAAAGGTTTAGTCGGTGAGCCGCCCAAAACCGCTTGGATTATCGATTACGCCTTATTGGAGCGTATCCACTATTTACTGGTCGCAGGTTTCGATGTGTATGGTAACTACGGCCACCAGCTATTAACTCGCTTATACATGGATTTTTTACGCATGGAGGGGGAATCAAATTTCCTAACTTTGTTACCGCAGGAGGAAAGGCGCAAACAATTTAGTGATTGGTATCAAGGGGCTGGCACTCAGCTCACGGCGTTTATCGCGGGGGATATCAACACCTTTAATCAGCCCACGGGCGTGCTCTACTATAGCGATGACCTCAAGGGCGAACTGTATCAAAAACTCGGGCAGAAAGTCGCTAAGGTACAGCCGAATCGATATCAAATAGAAAACAGCAACTTGCAAGCCAACAGCAAGGCGCTGTTGCAGGCATTAGGTCGATTAAAAGGCACCCAAGCGACCCTGTTACCTGAGCTGACGATGATCATGGTCGAGCCCGAAAAAGCAGGTAAAGCTGAGGTCTTTACCTTAGTTCGCAATAGTGCCCATCGTAATATTTCGAGCCTGTTTAATGAGGCCAGTAACCGCAAACCCGCAAAGGATGATGTCACCTTAGTGCATGGTTTATTGGGCAGTTACCCAGAAGCCTTCTGGCTGGTGAAAGAACAGGACTTACCTAAAATCGTCGCGGCGGTAGAGCAAATGCAAACCGAAAAAGACTATGAGGCACTGCTCGATGTTGCGGCTGTACGCCGTAGCGATCCTACCTTTTGGGCCTTTAGTGACAAACTCAATCAGATATTTTTCGACAATCACCCGATAGAAAGCGGTTGGCTGGATTACAACCGCCTGCAAAATCGTTAATAAAAAGGGGAACGCTAGCGTTCCCCTTGCTTTCAAATCCACCCAGTAAACTTACCAGATCTTAACGCGATCTTCTGGGGCTAAATACAGCTTGTCGCCAGGCTTAACATCGAATGCGCTGTACCAAGCATCTAAGTTACGCACTGTCAGCGCGCGGTACATGCCAGGGGCATGGCCATCGGTAGCGACGCGAGCCCGCAGCGCTTCATCACGCATCTTAGTGGCCCAGGTTTGCGCAAAGCCGATAAAGAAGCGTTGATCGCCCGTAAAGCCTTCAATCACTGGGGCTTCTTTACCGTTAAGCGAGGCATGGTACGCATCGAGTGCCGCGGCTAAACCCGCCACGTCGGCAATGTTTTCACCTAAGGTCAGCTTGCCATTCACGTGTAAATCTGGGAATGGTGCATAGGTATCAAACTGCTGAGCTAAGGCATCGCCTTGCTTAGCAAACTGGGCAAAGTCAGCTGGCGTCCACCAGTTACGCATAGCGCCTGTCGAGTCGAATGCCGCACCATTGTTATCAAAGCTATGGCTGATTTCATGGCCAATCACAGCGCCAATCGCACCATAGTTATAGGCGGCATCGGCCTTAGCATCGAAGAATGGTGGCTGTAAAATACCCGCAGGGAAGTTAAGCGCATTTTGCACGGGCAGGTTCACCGCATTCACCACTTGCGGCGTCATCCACCACTCGCCTTTATCCATTGGTTTGCCAATCTTGGCGAGTTGATGGCTGTACTCTACTTTTTCACCATTGATGGCATTCGCGTAGGCATTAGTCGCCGTTACAGCATAGCTGTCGTAATTGCGCCATTTGTCGGGATAACCCACGCCCACCGCCATAGTCGCCACTTTTGCTAGGGCTTCTTTCTTAGTGGAAGGGTCCATCCAATCGAGTTTTTCCACTCGCTGACCAAAAGCCGCCACTATGTTATCCACCATAGTGCTGACTTCAGCCTTGGCCGAAGCAGGGAAATATTGCTCGGCATAGGCATGGCCTACGGCATCACCTAGGTATTGATCGAGTGCCGCTAAGGCACGTTTATCGCGGCTACGCTGCTCTGGCGTCCCAGAAAGTTTAGTGCCATTAAAGGCAAACGAAGCGTTGTCTATAGTCGATGGCAACACATCGGCGTGGCTGTTGATCTGGTGGAACACGAGCCAATCTTTCCAAGCTTCTAAAGGCTCAGAGGCCACTAGCGCAGAAAGTCCTGTAATTGCCGTCGCATGGTAGGCTGCAAATTTGGGCTGATTGCCCAGTTGCGCCGCCGCGAGGAAAGCAGTCCAGTCGATACCCGGTGCTTTAGCATCAAAGTCAGCACGGCTCCACACGCCCGAAGACTTAGCGAAATCTTCGCTATCTTCACGGCTAGCGTGGGCGGCAGCGATCTTGCTCTCAAGGGCGAAAATACGATCGGCACGGGCAGCGGCATCGCTCACGCCCGCATCTTTGAGCAAGGTTTCAATATAAGCACGGTAAGCGCTGCGAATGTCGGCCATTTTAGGATCGGCAGACAGGTAATATTCGCGCTCAGGTAAACCTAAACCGCCCTGCAAAAAGTAAGGCAAAACTTCGCCTGGCGTGGCTAAACCTTGGGTGACGAAGACCCCAAACAGGTTTTCGGTATGGAAATCGGTCGCGTTGAGAGGGTCAACATCGGCGCGCAGGTTTTCACCTAATGCTGCGGATAAATCTTGCTTGCTCGCAATGGCCTCATAACGGGCGATATCCGCCTCAGCAGGTTTCATTCCTGCGGCATCAATGGCGGCAGTATCTGTGTAAGCCTTGTAGAAATCGGCGATACGCGCTTCGTCGCTACCCGCCGTATGCTGCGCTTTTACCAGTTCGGCAATCAAACTGGTTTTATGCTTTTCAGTTTCTTCAAAGGCAACAAGGAAAGCGCCAGTGCTGGAGCGATCGGCAGGGATCATTGTCGTTTTCATCCACTCGCCATTGGCGTAGGTATAAAAATCATCCCCAGGTTTTACCGTTGGCGTCATCGCCGCGACATTAATACCTACTGGCATTTGAGCGGCTACGTCTTGGCTCTTAGGTGCGCTTTCGCTGGTTTTAACTGTGTTTTCTGTGGTGTTATCACTGCAAGCAGTGAGCCCCGTCAGTACTGAAGTAGACAGTAACAGCACGGGAATAAGACGGTCCGACATGAATGACTCCTCTTTCTTTTATTATTGTATTTATCCTAAGTTTGGCAGTGTAACTGGCTCTGAATGAAGAAGTAAAACAAAGCCACTTTTTATGATAAAAAGTTAATGCAAACATTTTGAGCCAGTCTACTGAGGCAGCCTGAACTTTGTATTCTGCGGCGCATTTCTTTAAAATTGCCGCCAACTACTTATTGTTTATTGATCCCAAGGCAATTCAAATGAAACTCACCAGCTTAACTCAACCTATTTATGACCACTTATATCGTGATATCAGTGAGTTTCGTAGCACCTTCGACTTGCCCGTTAATGATGTTGATTCCTTAGATGACAAGGCCGACACCTTACATACCTCATTGATTATTGAAGAGTTAACAGAATTAGCAGAAGCCGATAGCCATATCGAGCAAGCCGATGCCATCGTTGATTCTGTGTATGTGTTAATGGGGCGTTTAGTGCATTTAGGCGCACAAGCCATGACCGACAGACTCGAAATCAGCTACCTGATTGACTTGTTGCTATGCGTCGCTAAAAACCGTGAAATCGACTTTATTGGCTGCTGGGACGAAGTCCATTCAAGCAATATGAGTAAAGTGTGCCGCAACGAGCAAGAACTGGCTGAGACAGTTGCCTTTTATGCCAAACAAGGTGTTGAAATTGTTGGTAGTCAACAAGGCGACTTCATCATAGCCAAATGTGCTAAAGATGTGGAAATGGCAGGTAAAGTGGTTCGTCAAGGCAAGGTACTAAAATCGGTATACTACCGCCCAGCGGATCTGACTAAGCTGGTTAAAGCCTAGATTTTATAGCTTTGTTTAAGAGCCTGTTATTCGCAGGCTCTTATTTCGCCAAGGCAATTATCCAGCAGTAATGACTTTTCAGCGTGTGTTTTAACGAGGCAATCCGTATGAATCCAGCAAAAGTCGTGCGTGCCGAGGTGAAGCAATTAACTGATTTGCCGAATATTGGCAAAGCTTGTGCGGCGGATTTACGTTTGCTCGGTATAGATAAACCTGAGCAACTGCTGGGGCAAAATCCCTACAATTTGTATCGAACTCTATGTGACAAAACGGGCCAGCGACACGACCCGTGCATGATCGATGTGTTTATCTCCATCACCCGTTTTATGGCGGGCGAAGATGCTAAACCTTGGTGGTTTTACACCGATGAGCGCAAAAATACCTTAGGGCAGACTAAACCTTAGCTTTTAGCTTCCCGCCTGTTTATCACTTTGTATAATTTCAGGTTCTTCCCTTAACCATTCCCGCCAAATTGCCACCAGCAAGGCCATCAATACTGGGCCGACAAACAAACCGACAAAACCCATGGTTTTCACGCCGCCGATCAATCCGAAAAAAGTCGGTAAGAAAGGCAATTTAATCGGCCCGCCGACAAGATTAGGTCGCAGGGTTTTATCGACAATAAACAGCTCTATACTGCCCCAAAGGAACAAGCCGACGCCCGCCGTCATATCGCCAGTGCCGACAAGATAGAGTGAAATCAAGGTAAACATGGTTGGCGCGCCGCCGGGAACCAAGGCCATAAAGGCGGTTAACACCCCAAAAGCAACGGCCGATGGCACACCCGCAATCCAATAGGCAATCCCCAGCACTATGCCCTCACCAATCGCGATAAGCGTCATACCTATCACGGTAGAACTGACTGTTGCAGGCACCACACGGGAAAAACTATGCCAGCGAGCAGGCAGCACTCGCTCACCCACGATATCCAACTGTTTAGCCACTTGCGGACCATCTTTATACAGGAAAAACAAAGTGATCAGCATAAAAAGTAAGGTCAATAACAACCCTAAAGTATTCCAACCCAATTGCAGCACCCAACGGGAAATGCCACTCAAATTCTGGCCACTAATGGCACTGATAATTTGGCCTAATTCATGGGGTTCACCAATAAACTGCTGCCATTGCAGGGTTAACCATTCACCCATCCAAGGTAAATCTTTGATCCACAAGGGCACGGGCGAACCGTGTTGGTTAGTAAACACCAACCAATCAACCCAAGTCCTAATCTCTTGTAACGCATAGGAAAATACAAACACCAGCGGGATAATCAGCCCGAGCACAATACAACATAGGGCAATGGTTGCCGCCAACGCCGAGCGACCACCGCATTTTGCCAATAGTTTTTGATAAAGAGGCCAACTTGAAAAACACACAATCAATGCAGCTAAGGCGGGCACTAAAAAATCGATAAAAAAGAATACGCCAGCACACAAGAGCAAAACCAACAAACTACGACCAATAGCGGCATTACTGAAAATCGGCGTCATAGTGGTACGGCTCCCAAAAACTTAGATGATTAAACAATAGGCTATACGCCACATTGAGCGCGCAAATACACTCTTATAAACGCTAAGCAGACTAACTCAGATTGGTCGATAAATCATCTAATTAGCATGTGATTTCATGGTTATAAATCTATTCTAAGAAACTTTTTTGTAATTTTGGAGTATGCCAAACGCATCAGCGAATACTTGAGGATCATCTACAACGAGGTTGACCATACTTAACGGCTCAGGCAATTGTCCCATGCCACCATAATAAGTTTGGGGCAGCTTAAAAATCAGCTGCACATTCGCGGTATCACCCCGTCCTATCGTCAAGATTTCTGGTGCATTGATTGCAGTTGAATCACCTACCGATTTCCCCCCCATTTGCTGTGGTTGTACATGAGTCAAAAATGTTCCCAATTTCAGTTCACTTATCTGGGTTAAATCAATCGCCATAAAACCCCAGATACCATTATTGATAATGAGCTTACCTTCCCTTTGATACAGGGAGTAATAACGACTGATTCGGTAATTGGCTGCGATTAATACCACTGAATATAAGATCAAACCAGAAACGAATACGGCAGCAATTTGACTCACATCATCGAGTAGTATGTAACTCAGTGTGGAGGCCGCGATTAAACACATTATGATGACCAAAGCATGCCAAGGTTGGGCACTCAGTAACTTAAGCGGTGTGATCGATGCTGGGTGGCGACGGGAAAAATAAGGGATAGCGTAATACCAACTCGCGGGTTCGGTAGCGAGTATTAAACCTAAGGTCAGCTTCTCATCGTCAGGCATTTGATTCTTTGGCATATCAGTGTTTGATGCGCCCTCAATATTAAGCGTTCTAAGTTCATTTACCCCATTACCCAGCTCTTGCTCCACAGTGGCAGCATATTGAGCAATGATCGCTAATCTTGGATCGCCTGAAGCCTTCCTCGCCTGCCACAATCCCTTAATAATACTCACCATCAAGTACAATTCGATGAGCAACAATATCGCAATAATAGGGAAACGCAGCCAAGCGATAAACTCGAAATACTCTGCAATTTGAGGAGGGTAGCTGAGGCGAGCCATTAGGCTGCTCAAACTGAGAATGACTAATATTTTCCAGCTTTTTTGCGCACCAATTTTGATAATCCAATACCAATAAAGCAGAGGTAACAACACAAAATATAGTGCACTGACGACAGCCAAAGACAACTGCTCACTTGTTTGCGTTAACTGTTCTGGCAGTAAATTAAACCCAAGCCAATACACAATAATCATCAAAATGAGAAAATAAATTCGATATTTAGCTGGGCGTCTTAGTCGAATTTTTAGCATTTAACATCCTTGTCAGTTGATCTAGCCAAGCCTATGCGATAGTAAAAACCCAAAAAAGTAGCTTGGCTTATCAATAACATGATGGATAAAACCATGAATACAATGCTGGCTTAAAAACGCTCAAACTGATCATTAGACCATCAAACCTAACGCCAATTGCCTCGTCAGCTCTGCGGCGGGAATAGCCTGACAGCCGGTTGCATTTTGGCCGCACCAAAGTGGGCTAAAATCGCCGAACCCTTGTTGCTCGGCGGCGCTTCGCAATCCTGCGACGGCACTGGAGGCGAGCGGAAAATCCGGTACTGCGTTATTGATAGGTCCAAGTTCAGCCATAAAACGATTCACTATGCCGCGTGCGGGGCGACCAGAAAATAAGTTAGTCAGAGCCGTATGGTGCGCCGCCTCGCTTTGCAGTGCGGCGCGATGGATCTCACTGGTGGTGCATTCAGGGCAAAGTAAATAAGCCGTCCCAACTTGCACCGCCGAAGCGCCCATCGCCATGGCGGCACGCACGGTTTTTGCATCGACTATGCCACCCGCTGCGATAACGGGCACATCAACGGCAGCAATGATTTGCGGCAATAAACTAAAAGTGCCGAGCTGCTCAGTCAAATCATCGGATAAGAAATGTCCTCTATGGCCGCCAGCTTCTAAGCCCTGCGCAATAATAGCATCTACACCACGCGCTTCTAACCAGAGCGCCTCTTCCACTGTGGTCGCCGTCGAGATGATCTTAGATCCCCAAGATTTTATCTCCAGCAACAAGTCTTCATTGGGTAAACCAAAGTGAAAACTCACAACCTCAGGTTTGAATTTTGCTAACACTTCAGCCTGAGCACTCGTGTAGGGCGCGCGTTGTGCTCCCGCAGTTTGGGTATCAGGATGGATACCCAGCTCAGCAAAATAAGGCACGAGTTGCTTGAGCCACATGGCTTGTTTCGCCGCTTGCGGTTCGGGCTCGTGATGACAAAAGAAGTTTACATTGATGGGCTTAGTCGTTTGGGCGCGGATCTGTGTCAATGCGGCATCTAAGGCTTCAAGGGATAACATGGCGCAGGGCAAAGATCCCAACGCACCGGCTTGCGACACGGCTATCGTTAAAGCACTGCCCTGAACACCCGCCATAGGCGCTTGAATAATCGGCAATTCGATTCCAAATAATCGGGTTAACTGGCACGGCATACATCACCTCCTTTGACTGGTTATCACTTGACGATCAATCCTGATATGGCCCTGCGGCTAAACGTTGGGAGATCCACCACAGATTGCCCACGGGATCACGCACTCCGCCTTGGCGATCGCCATAGGGTTTATCCGCCACTTCCATGATTAACTCGCCCGCAGCAGCGAGCGCCTGAGCCACTGACTTATCGGCATCTTCCACATACAAATAGTAGGATGCTGGCATTGGCGGAAACGCTTCACTCGCCTCGCTTAACATAAATAGGCAGTCGCCGATTTGCATCTGCGCATTGGCTATTTTGCCATCCAATCGATGGGAAATATGTAGCGCTTTAGCATCAAAGGCTTTTTGCATAAAGGCCACTAAACTATCGGCATTGTTGATAATCATATACGGGCTAACCCGTGCAAATCCTGGCGGAATAAACATAACGACTCCTTGTTACAAGCATGATGTTGACAATAGAAAGCCACTATAAGCCAATGACTATAGACTAAGCACTATGGCGAAAACTAGCCCGCTGCAATTAAGCCTTCAACGTGAAATGTAAACTTAAGCATTCAGTGAACTAGCCAAAGCGTAAAGCCTGCAGATGCATTGCCCCATGGAGTTTAAGTCATCTTGTATCTTTGCGACCAAACCATAACAGTACTGCTTTACGCTTGTTATTAAACAATAAATTAGCTTTATCTAACTATGATTAAGCAACTACGGATCCTTGTTCTATGCTTAGTTCACTGTTCACTTACCATGATGAGCCTATGCACTTGACTGCATTCTTCGCCCGTTTCCTCAGGATTTGCCTCCTCTTAATCCTTAGCAGTTTCGTTTTTGCAGTGCAGGCAGCTTGGTATCCCGCCGATGTCATTGCCGACGGTCAAAAGACCCTCTACACGCCACTCGCTAAGGCCAATCAAGCATGGCGGATCTGTGCCTTACTTCCCCACGGTAAAGATCAATATTGGTGGGGCGTCGCCTTTGGATTATCACAAGAAGCCGAGCGCCAAGGCGTAACGCTTGGCATTTATGATGCTGGTGGATATGACAAGATTGAGCAGCAAAGACAGCAACTCCATGATTGTTATGCACTCAAGGCTCAAGCTTATATTATTGCCGCCAATACCGCTGACGGACTGATTGCGGATATTGAACAACTCAGCGCTGCGGGCATTCCGGTTATCGATTTAGTCAATGGTATCGCGACCGACAAACTCACGAGTCGCTCCTTAGTCAGCTTTGAAGATATGTCCGTTGCGGCGACAGAATATATTGCGGCGCAGCAGCGAGAAGCTATCAATCAGGAGTCACCTAAGCTTAAGGTGGCGTGGTTTCCTGGGCCTAAGGGTGCATCTTGGGTGATGGCGGCGGAACAAGGATTTAGACGGGCGGCAGCTAAACAAGAGTTCGACACAATTGAAGGCGGTTACGGTACGACTGAGTTATTCGTTCAAGCGGATTTGGTGCGAAAAGTACTTGCAAAACAAAGCGTAGATTATGTAATTGCCAATGCGGTGGCGGCCACGTTCGCGGCGCGCTTTCTAGATGGACGCCGGAATCAAACCGGCAAAGTCATCGCATTTTACTCTAATGCGCAAACCATAGAATTAGTACAGAAAAAGCAGCTACTCGCGACAGTCAGCGACTCACCGGTATTGCAGGCTCGAATTGCTATCGATCTGGCGGTGCGCGCACTCGAAGGTGCGCCCTATCCCCACAGAGTGAGCCCTGTTATCAAGGTCATCTCCCAAGACAACATCCACCAAATCGATTTAGAACAAATATTAGCGCCGGAAAATCAATGGATGATCCATCAGGATCTCCCCAGCTTAAACAATGCTCGTTAAATCAAATAGTCCGCACCCAGCCCAACAAATAAGGCCAGTCCTGCCCAGTTATTATTGAGGAAGGCTTTAAAACAAGGGGCTCGTTCGCGATCAAAAATCAGCATTTGTTGGTAAGTACTAAAACCGACAAAAGTCAGAATGCCTAAACCATAAAGCAAACCACGATCGGCGCTCCAACCTGCGGCGATAAAACAAGCCAAGGCGGCAAGCTGAAATAACCCTATGATTTGGCGATCATATTTACCGAACAAAATCGCAGTAGATTTAATACCCACTTTGAGATCATCGTCCCTATCGACCATGGCATACATAGTGTCGTAGGCGACAGTCCAACACCAATTGGCGGCAAATAACCACCAAGCCTCCATCGGCACTTCACCCGTTTGTGCGGCGTAAGCCATAGGGATAGACCAACTCCACACTATGCCTAAAAACATCTGCGGCATATTGGTGATACGTTTAGTGAAGGGGTAAATAATCGTGAGGATAATGCCAACAACGGATAGTTTAACGACTAATCCATTGAGTAATAAGACTAAACCAAAAGCGGATAAACCTAAAATGACGAACAGTATCAGCGCTTCTTTGGTGCTGATTTCGCCACTGGCTAGCGGGCGTGATCGAGTGCGTGCAACAAAAGAATCGAGATCGCGATCGGCATAGTCGTTAATAATGCAGCCACAGGCACGCATGATCACTACGCCAATAATGAAGATAACCAAGACCTTAAGATCCGGCATGCCACCCGCAGCTAACATTAGCGCCATCAAACATGGCCACAGCAATAATAGCGTACCTATGGGGCGGTCGATTCGAGTAAGACGGGAATACACATCCCACTTTTGCTTTAAATTCATTAACTAGGTACTCCCAATACCCTCAAGTTTCCACTCGTTTTCAGGCTTAGCATCATATACCCATGCTTCTCCCGATGCGAATTTACACCCTAAAAGCGTGTCACAAAAAGCTGACATTTATCGCGATGATGTCAGTCATCACAGCGCTTCTAAACGAGCGTAAGCCACTACTAACCACTTGCTGCCAAAGTCAGTAAAACTGACTTGCACGCGCCCTTGGGCACCGCTGCCCTCAAAGTTGGTCACCTTGCCTTCACCAAATTTAGGGTGATTGACTCGTTGGCCGACGTTAAAACCGGTATCGTTTGTGGCAGCCGACTTTTGAGTGCTAAAACGATTATTCGCCATTGGGGTTGAAACCTGCGCCTTGAGGCGGATTTCATCCACATATTGCGGTGGGATCTCTTTGATAAAACGCGATGGCCGAGCGTAATCTTCGCGGCCATAAATACGGCGTGATTCCGCATAGGTAATGTAGAGTTTTTCCATCGCGCGGGTCATGCCCACATAGCAGAGGCGGCGTTCTTCATCGAGTCTATCGCCCTCTTCGAGCGCCATTTTACTCGGGAAGATCCCTTCTTCGACACCCGCCATGAACACCATAGTGAACTCTAGCCCTTTGGCAGAATGCAGCGTCATTAGCTGCACCGCATCGGTAAAGGCATCGGCTTGACCTTCGCCTGCTTCGAGCGCCGCGTGGGAGAGGAAACCGTTAAGTTCGCCCATGTCCTCCAGCTCTTCTGGCATTTCGAAGGTACGTGCCGCCGTGACTAATTCTTCTAAGTTTTCGATTCTAGCGTGGGCTTTTTCGCCCTTTTCGGCTTCATACATGGCCTTAAGACCCGAAGCTTGGATCACAGTATCGGCCATGCGATACAGCACCATATCTTGGGTATCTTCACGCATCGTCATGATTAAGTCCATGAAACCACGCACAGAATTTGCTGCGCGGCCCGCGAGCACTTTCTCGTCGAGCAGACGTACACTCGCCTGCCACAGGGTTAACTCATGCTGGCGCGCAGTTGAGCGCAAAATATCCAAAGTGCGATCACCAATGCCACGGGGCGGTGTGTTAACCACACGCTCGAACGCCGCATCGTCGTCTTTGTTATTAATCAACCGCAGGTAACCCATGGCATCTTTAATTTCTTGGCGTTCGAAGAAGCGTAAACCGCCGTAGATTCGATAAGCTAAGCCTTTGTGTAATAAGGCTTCTTCCAATACCCGCGACTGAGCGTTAGAACGATATAAAATCGCACAATCGCTGAGGTTGCCGCCCTTTTCGTGCCAATCATTAATCCGGCCGACTATAAAGCGCGCCTCGTCCATTTCATTAAAGGCACAATAGAGCGAAATCGGATCGCCATCGGCTTCATCCGTCCACAACTCTTTGCCCATACGTTCTGGGTTATTGGCAATTAAGGCGTTGGAAGCTTTAAGAATATTACCCTTAGAGCGATAGTTTTGTTCGAGGCGAATCGTGGTCGCCGTCGGGAAATCTTTTAAGAATCTATGTAGGTTTTCAACCTGAGCACCGCGCCAGCCGTAAATCGATTGGTCGTCATCACCGACTATCATCACATTGGCAGTTTGACCGGCGAGCACACGGATCCACGCATATTGGATCGCGTTAGTATCTTGGAACTCGTCCACCAAAATATGCTTAAATCTATCCTGATAATGGGCCAACAAATGCGGCTTATTGAGCCATAACTCATGGGCACGTAACAGGATTTCGGCAAAATCGACTAAACCTGCGCGGTCACAGGACTCTTGGTAAACCTGATAGATTTTTAACAGATTCTGCTCAAGCGGAAAACCGCCCGCATCGATATGTTTAGGGCGTAATCCTTGGTCTTTTTTACCATTGATATAACCCTGAGCTTGGCGTGGAGGATATTGTTTCTCATCCAAATTTAAGCTTTTAAGAATACGTTTGATCAAACGCACTTGATCGTCAGAATCGAGGATTTGGAAGCTTTGCGGTAAACCCGCATCTTGGAAGTGAGTGCGTAACAAGCGATGCGCCAAGCCGTGGAACGTGCCAATCCACATGCGGCCCATATTGGTGCCAGCGACTTTTTCAACTCGCTCGCGCATCTCAGCCGCAGCTTTATTGGTAAATGTCACCGCAAGAATCGAGTAAGGGCTCTGCTGTTCAACCTGCATCAGCCACGCAATGCGGTGGGTCAACACCCGAGTTTTACCACTGCCCGCGCCCGCCAACACTAACATGCTAGATTGCGGTGCCGCGACAGCCTCGCGCTGCTTATCATTCAGGCCGTCTAGTAAAGAAGATACGTCCATTCTCGCCTCCAAAAAATCGAGGGGGCATTATAACAGAAGAAAACCCGCCTGCGCGTTTGATCCACAAGACAAGCTGCATAAGACGATAGCCATAAGATGAGTAGTATATTGCCGCACCTTGGTTTGTGCTTTATCTGCAAGATTGCCGCAGTGCCTAATCGAACTTAAGCAGAAATGAATGTCTTGGCTGGCGGAGCCTTTTCAAAATAAAGAAAATTAAGTAATTGATTAATAATTTATTCTCAACGATTAATCACTGTCATTTCAGTGACTCGCAGCAAGCACATCCCTGTGTGCTCGACCGTGACATCCATGTCACAGACGGTCACTTACATGCCAGTGCTTAATCTTGCCAACCCCTACAGTAATCTGGAAGTCTTCTGACTAGCATGTATTTTGTAAATTTAACAATGGGTGGCTCAGTAACTCGTTGTCTTTGAACAAGTTAGGCACGAACCAATAGCTTAGGCAAAATTTAACAATTGATGTTTCGTTAAACTCATAAACTTTGATAAACCCTAATTGCCATAAGAAAGAAGCGGGGGGACACAAATACTATGCTTCAAATCGATCTTCAATTTGTAGGAAGCTAACACTAATGCTGCATTCAAAGAGTTTTCTGCAGAATCCTTATCCACTTGCTTATTTCGATGAGCGAAACCATTTCGTGTATCTCTGGCTTTTTCTATCAATGGGATAACTGATGCATAATCATGATAGTTATCAGTGTTTTTTATTTTTTTAAGCATATCATCGAGTCTAGGGGAGTGGTTTGTTTCAGTCATTTTACCACTAGCTTCATTTAAGAAAATATCAAGAATTATATGTTCAATGACAAACCAAGAGAGAATTAAT
>NZ_JAUOER010000024.1:0-86111 GCF_031932025.1 Shewanella sp. SP2S2-4 | reverse complement strand
AAATACGCTAAACAATGGGCGAATTAAAAAGATGAGCCAGGTTCGCGCAGAAAGGCGATTTCCTCTGCTGTCGATTCTCTGCCTAAGATGGCGTTCCTATGTGGATAGCGGCCAAATCTGTCGATAATTGCCTTATGTTGCAGTTCAAATGTTAAGTTGGCTACCGCCGCTTCACGATTAAACAGTTTAACCGCAACTTGATGGATCATTGCCGACTCGCTGTGCATATAGGGCATAAAGAGAAAGGGGACTTGTTTAGGTTTGAGTGCTAAATCAACCTGTTGGGCAACAGCTTCTTGAGCGAGCACTAAAGCGATGGCATCGGCTTCGAAAGCGGCAGGCGTATCTCGGTAAATATTACGGGAGAATTGGTCGAGCACTATGATCTCCGCTAATCGGCCTTGGGGCGTGACTCGCCAATGGGAAAGCTCTCCACGCTTAGCTTGGACTAATACATCCCCGAAGCGTTGGTTGATTTGTGCATCAAATTCAACATCTTTAATCCACCAAAGCTTTGGTTCAATTTCTTCAAACCAAAATGTCAGTACTTGTTCGGCTGTGGTTGTCTGGCTCATTTTAGCGTCCCTTCATAGGTGATGAGTGCTGTTAGAAATAACAGTTGTTGGGGGATAATGACAAGTTGTTTTGCTTGATTTAGGAGAGATAGGTTAGCAGAAAAACTGATCATCTTTCGTAAGTATTTAGTGCTGGCTATTGCCTTATTGCCTGAATATAAAGTAGTTTTGATGATAATTACTTTAGTCTCTAGGCAGGTCTTTCTATGTCATCTTCAATGCCGGTATCGCAACAAGTTACGAAGCAGCATAAGGCGTTTTTGCGTAAGCTTTATTTAGCGCATTTGATGGATGATGACCGCCATAATCTATTATCACTCAATAAGTTAACTGGAATGCCGCGCCGCACCTTACAGGATGCCATCGCCGCATTTGAGGATATAGGTATTCGAGTTGAGTTTGTCCAGGAAGGCAGTCGTAACAATGCAGGTTATTACCGCATAGTGACATGGGGGCCAATCAGTAGTGCATGGGTTGATACCCATCTCACTGAAATCGCCGATCTGATTGGTGTTGTTGAGAGTGACGAAACGGCAGCATGAAGCGGTAAGTTCTGAGTTCGGCAATCACGTCATAACATAATAGGCGGCAAATCCTGCCCAACTTAGCACGAGTAGGGCGATAGCAACCCAAGTGGCTCGGGTGAACTGACTCTGGGAGTCGATGATCTCGTCAGCATCGTCTAGATTATCTATGTCATTCACTGTGCGAGCTTTTGCTTTCAACTGTTGTTTACGGGCTTTATCCCGCTCACGGGCTTTAGCTTTAAGCAGTTTTTTATACTCGGCGATGCCTTTTTCAATCCCTTGGGCAATGAGCTTAGTTTGCTCTTTAGTTTGTCCTGGCTTTTGAGTGGCTTTGGCTGCGGCCAGTGCTTCGTGCTGAGTTTCTGTCGAGATAGTGGGTTTCATCTGGAAGTTGCCTAAATTGTTGCTGTTTGAGTTAATGCGGCTTAAGTTAATGCGGTTTGAGTTAACGCGCCTGCGGCTAAAATAGGCTCGTGAATATAAGAGCCAATATGCCCGCGAAGCTGCTCGCTCATTCGTTAGTCAAAAGCGAGCCTAAAGTGTTATTGCCAGATTATACCCACATTAGACATTAAAACTTACAGCCAATATCTTCATTTCATTAAAAAATCAGTGGATGCCCGCCTTCTGGTGCAGCAAGGTACACAGGTTCATAGTCCCATACTTCCCGAATGGTATTGACCGACAAGGCCTCAGCTGGCGCGCCTTCGCTTACGATTCGCCCTTGTTTTAATACGATTAATTGATCGCTATAGCGAGCGGCTTGGTTGAGATCATGCAATACCACTATCACAGTGTACGCCTGTTGATGAGCTAAGTGTTGGGCTAACTCAAGCACTCTGTGTTGCTGGGCGAGATCTAATGCCGATGTTGGTTCATCCAATAATAGTATGGGTGGGAACGGCGATTGACTGAGCTGAGTCAAAACGCGGGCGAGCTGGACTCGTTGTTTTTCGCCGCCAGAGAGAGTTGGATAACTGCGCTTGGCGAGATGAGTTAGCCCCACTTGCGCTAGCTGCTCGGCAACTAACGCTTCACCCTCTTTATGACTGATGGTTAAGGGATAAAGACCCATAGCGACCACTTCGAACACTGTAAAGGGGAACGTGAGACTGGCGTGCTGTGGCAGCACGGCTAAGGATTTTGCCAGCTCGCGCCTCGGCCAATCCACCAGCTGGCTATGGCCTAGACGGATACTTTGCCTTGGTGTGCTGATTTCTTGGCAAAGGGCTTTGAGTAGCGTCGATTTACCCGCGCCATTGGGGCCGAGTAGGGCGGTTACTGCACCGGGTTTAAATTGCACATTTATATCGCTGAGCACCTTTTTCTGCCCAATGCTGACATCGAGCTTGCTAATGCTGAGCTTGGTGCGT
Source organism: Shewanella sp. SP2S2-4 (assembly GCF_031932025.1). Taxonomy (NCBI): domain Bacteria; kingdom Pseudomonadati; phylum Pseudomonadota; class Gammaproteobacteria; order Alteromonadales; family Shewanellaceae; genus Shewanella; species Shewanella sp. SP2S2-4. The sequence continues at coordinate 83,636 of NZ_JAUOER010000024.1, read as the reverse complement.
TCAAACTGCGCATGGGTTGAATGAGTTAGATGCGCTGTTGGGGCTAATATTGAATCTGATCTTGATTCTGATTTTGCATAGGAAGTGGCAGTCATAACGCCTCGCTTAGATGAGCTTACTGCGTTGTTGCAGTAGTAAGAAGATGAAGAATGGCGCACCTATGATGGCGGTTACTAATCCAACGGGTAACTCTGCTGGTGGTAAGAAGGCGCGGGCGCCGATATCGGCCAAGGCTAATAGGGCGGCACCTAAAAGTGCACTGATGGGCAGCAGTTGGCGATGATCTGGCCCTAACATCATCCGCACTAAATGCGGCACCACTAGGCCGATAAAGCCAATAATGCCTGTCGCCGCGACACTTACGCCAACGCCTAAAGCGCAAAGTAAAATGAGTCTCAGCTTAAGCTTATCGACATCTATCCCTAAGTGACGCGCTTCGGATTCACCAAGTAGCAAGGCATTGAGCGCCGCCGCATCTTGGCGAAATCGCCAGCTTAGTAATGTTAACGTCACGAGGCACAGGCTGACATACATCCACTGCGCACCTGCTATCGAGCCCATTTGCCACAAGGTTAAATCACGTAGCGCCATATCGTTGGCAAGGTACGTGAGCATGCCAATTCCTGCGCCTGCCAGTGCCGCAATAGCAACCCCTGATAGCAGTAACAACACGACCGATGTTCCGGTTGGGCTACTGGCGAGGCGATAGACAACAAGGGTGGTGATTAAACCCGATACAAAGGCACTGATGGGGATCATGAATGGATTTACATTGGGTAACAGCACGATACAGATGGCCGCGCCAAGAGCTGCGCCAGATGACACCCCGATAATACCGGGATCGGCCAAGGGATTACGAAACAGACCCTGCATTACAGCGCCGCACTGGGCGAGCGTGGCGCCTACCGCCAGTGCCAATAATGTCCGTGGCAGGCGCACAGTGTTGACCACCAGTTGCTCGTGGGGCGCAATATTGCCGATGTTTTGCTGAGTCGCCCAATTAAGCACAGCGCTTAGGGCATCCACTAGGCTGATACTGACAGGGCCTGTGCTGACCGAGAGTAAGCAGCTTAGGGCTAACAGTGTGACTAAACCGGGCCAGAGCCAGCGATTGAGGAACATCTCAACTATCCTTTCTATTTTTATCAGGTGACTAATCTGGTGTGTGAGTCAGTGGCGCTAATCTGCGAGTCCGATTAGTGGCTCATACAAGCCATTCAAATAAGTGACTCATATAATCAACATGAGCGCCCTGATGAGTGACTGTATTAATTTCTATGCAGGCTACTGATTTTGCTTGAGCAATGTGCTGGCGAGCGTATCGGCGGCGCTAATGGCGCTGATGCCTAAACCGCCGAGAAGGGCTTGCGGCGCGAGTGTTTGTATATGGCCATTTTTACCCGCAGGAGTATGAGCGAGTAGCGGCATCTCTTTCATCAGTTCTTGGGCAATGTGCGCGTTGGTTTGCTCGGCGGGTTTATCGCTGCGCTTTGACAGTAAAATAATGTCGGGCTGCAAGGATAAAATCCCTTCCTGAGACATACTTTTGTAGCCATCAAACTCGGCAATATTCTGTGCGCCCGACAGCGCGATAATGGTATCTGCGGCAGTGCCTTTACCGCCAACCCGTGCGCCACGGCCTTCTTGTAGCAGCATAAAGAGGATTTTTGGCTGAGCGCCAGCATCGCTTATTTGCTGTTTTTTATCCGCTAAGCTTTGCAGTTGTTGATGTAAGTCCTGCTTTAACTTAATGGCGTTATCTGGACGGTTGAGTAATTGACCTAAGGTATCCACATTGCTCATTAGTTGCGGCTCATCGTTCGTTGCGGGTAACTGCACAACTTGGATATTGGCTTGTTTCAATACATTGAGCGTGGTCTCAGGCCCCATAACATCCGAGCCGACAACCAGTGTTGGCGAGAGGGCGATAATGCCTTCGGCGGAGAGCATTCTGTGATAGCCAAGCTTAGCCACATGGGCTAAACCTTCAGGTACATAGCTGGTGGAGTCGATAGCGACCAGTTCATTGCCCGCATCGAGGGCGAGCACTAGCTCAGTGACGCCCGTGCCCGCACTCACGAGTCTTATCTCACTTTCAGTACTTTCCACATCGGGCTCAGCACTAAAGGCGCTGGGCGATAGCAAAGTCGACAATGCAGAGACGATAACTACCACTTTGCTTAATGATATTTTAGTTGCTTGAAACAACATGGTTAAACTCCTAATAAAAACTGGTTAGCCACAGGCTTAGATACTGTTTTTAGTCTCTGACTTTCAAAATCTTGGCTTTAAAAATCAGTACATTAAATCCAGAAAAGTAAAGCAATGCTTTACGGCCTGCATCTTTTGTTTTGGTTATGGTTTTCGCCAGAAAGGCAATATTAGTTGTGTCTCTGATTCATTATTTAGCTTGCCTATTTGGCTTTGGGGCAGATAGCGAGTTAGGCAAGGCGCTAATGCTCCATTAAAATTTGGGTCTGGCTGATGGACAGCGTCTGCAGCAGCGCGAGCAGTTGCATCAAGGGCTCCACTGGCGCGGCCTTATCGGCGGCAATAACAACGGTCGCCTCTGGCATAGTGTTAAAATGTGCGGTAAACGCGGCGGTAAAAGTCGCTAAATCATCAAATGTCTCACTATCTATTGCCCAATAAGGCGCTGTCGCCATGATATTGATGGCAATCGTTGGCTTGTTGTCGACTGCCGTGATGGCCGAACTTGGGCTTTGTGGCACATCTACCGGCAAACTCAATAATTGGCTATTTGCCGTCAGCAGTAGAAATACCAACACGATAAAAATAATGTCGATTAACGCGGTTAAATCTAGGCTTGGAAGTTGCTCAGGCGAAGCAATGCCAGTCTGCGAGCGCGGTGATGCATCTGCACTTATCATGTCTGTGACTCAATCTGAGTATGGGCGTTGAATGCCGACTTTTGCTCAGTGCTGCTAGAGCGACTCTTGCTGCTGACTTTGCTGAATGCTTGGTATTGATTGCTATCGATTGAAATATCTTCGATACCCGCCAACCACAGATTGAGTTGATTGAGCACGTGCCCTGCGCGCAGACATTGTCCTTGAGCCCAAATGCCAAATAGATGGGCGGCGGTAATCGCGGGCACGGCGATAATAAGCCCGGCTGCTGTGGTGTTCATCGCAAGGCCGAGTCCAGCGCTGAGTTGCGCTGGGGTAACTGGGCCTTGTGATTGCCCAAGCTGAGCAAACATGTCGATGAGTCCTAATACTGTGCCAAGTAGGCCGAGTAATGGGCTGATAATGCCAATCACTTGCAGAACCTTAAGCCCGGCTTGCAAGTCGCGTTGCTGTTTGTTGAGCCACAGACTGAGCAATTCTTCCCTTAGCACTTTGGGCTGGTGGACTTGTTTGAGTAACAAAGTAGCGCCACGGGCGAGTAAATCTTGTTGTGCGCTGGTTTGTGCGAGCAGCACGCTGACGTTTTCAGTGGTCGCCGCCGAGCTTGATTGATGCAATGCCTTTATCCAAGCCTGTTTTTTGGGCCAGATTGACAGCAGAGTTTGATGCAAAAACAAGGCGCTACGTTCAAGGCAGATCATCAAAGCTAAAAAAGCACATAACAACAAGGGCCAAGTCAGCACGCCAAGTTGTGTCTGTAGGGTTGAGAAATCAGTTACGGGCATTAAGCCTCTCCAATCGATTGAAAAATCAGTTTTATACGTCATTGAGTGAATCAAAAAGTGAGCTTTACTATGGCTAGCTTTTCAGCAATAAGATTAAGGCCCGCTAGTTAAGCGCGAAACGAATCGGCACTCTGACCTTGTAATGACTCGCTAGCCTTGGCGTCGGCGCCGCAAATTGCCAGTTTTCAACCGCAGCGATTGCTGCTTGATCTAGCAGGCTGAAGCCTGAGCTTGTGACTAACGTCAGTGCTAGCAGCTCGCCGAGTTCGTTAAACATCACTTCTATAGTTGCAGTTCCTTCGAATCCTTTCTTACGTGCTATTCGCGGATAAGTCGGTTGCGGTGGCGCTGTAGCAAACAGCGGTTTGGCTAATTCCACTATGTTCGTTTGGAGGCTGTCGTTAAATGGGGCATTGTCAGATGCTGCACTGGCTACATTTTGGGGCGTTTTTGCATCTAGTTCGGCAGTGTTAGCAATTAAATCCGTTAGTTCTTGTGCTGTTTTAGGCTCTGTTTTTAGCTCTAATTCTTGCTCTACATGTTCGGACCGCTTGTGTGCTAAAGCGCTCGTCCCTGATGGAGTTGTATCTGGATGACTTTGAGTCGTGGTTTTTTCGATTGAAGGTTTCTTAGCTAACTGGCTGCCAATTCTTTGATCTGCTTTGGTTTTTTTTATCGCCTCGATAACCGTCTTATCGACAGATTCTGCTGTTGATACTTTTCGCACTGTGCTGTTTACAGTGGCTATTTTGGCGTCTGTTTGAGTGGGCTCAATACTGACGTTGCTGCTTGCAGAGCTTGTTGTTGCAGCCAATTTAAGGGTGACACGATTTGCGCTCGGAGCGTTCGCCACTTGATTTACACTCGATGCTTGGGCGCTTTGCTGCATAGTGATAGCGGGTTGCGAGGCGATAACCCCCGTTTGTATGGCAACAGTTAACGCGCCAAAGGCAAGATATCGTTTTGGTGTCACAGCAACCTCTTTTCCCCAATAAAGCACTTCTGCTCATTTATCTTCGCTAATTAAGATATCTCAATATAAACAAGATCGCAAATGATAATGATTTGCATTTGATCTATTTTATTATCTCAGGTAGAGTGCCTGCAATAGCTCGAATGAGCGCTTAAAAAAACAGCTAAACCGGTAATTCATCCTACTTTATGGGGGCTGATTACCTTGGACTCGATTAGGAAGGGGCTCAAGTTTGCAAGAGCCAAATTTGGAATGGAACATCTATAACAGACTCAATCTTAAAAGGATTGGCGTCTGGAAAGAGAGTCTGGGGTCAGTATTGAATTGCACGGATATAGCTGATTATCACTTGAGGATGAAGAGATGAAGAAAAAGCCGTTAGTGATCGCAATGGCGATAGCACTGAGCAGTACGGCCCTAAGTTTTACGTTAGCGGCAGAAGAAAATGTGAAGCCAGTTGTTCAAGGCGATGCGGATAAAAAACTCGTTACAACTGAGTTTGATGAAGTGCTAGTAAGCGCAACCCGCATCAGCGAGAAATCCTCCGAAACCAGCCGCAGCGTAGCCGTGGTGGGTGAAGAGCAACTTGCGGTTGCTCAAGCATCATCCGTGGCTAATGCCCTTAAAAACGAGGCCAATATTACGCTGACAAATGGCCCAAGAGCTTCATCTCAGGGGGTTGAAATCCGTGGTTTAAGTGGCAGTCGAGTACTGCAAACTATTGATGGAGCAAGACAAAATACCGACTCTGGCCACAGAGCAACTTTCTTTATGGACCCTGAGTTACTGAAATCCATTGAAGTGCTGCGCGGTCCAGCCAGTAGTTTGTGGGGCAGTGGCGCACTGGGTGGTGTCGTCGCGCAAAATACTAAGTCGGCACAAGACTTTTTAGCGCCAGATGAGACCTTTGGTGGCTATTTCAAACAAGGTTATGAAACCAATGGCTCGCGCACTAAAACCAGTGGCGCGATTTATGGTCGACAAGACAGTATCGATTGGTTATTGAACGGCTCTTACACCGACTCTAACAATATCAAAACCGGTAATGACGAAACCCTCAGCAACAGTGCATCTCATGGCAGTAGTGGTTTAGCTAAATTTGGTTGGCAAGCTGATGAAGCATCACGCTTAGAGTTATCTGCTAGAGTTAATAAGATCAATGAATTAGTGCCAAGTAATCCTTCTGCGGCAGCCAGTAATTCAGTACCTTTAGTGCGTCGCAAGACAGACGATCAAAATATCACCTTAGATTACAGTTTCAATCCAGCCAATAACCCGTATCTGGATACTAAGATGCAAGTGTATTGGAACAGTACCGACTACGATGAAGACCGTATTACTAAGGGCCAGCTAGACAGCACTGAGTATCGAACTGTGGGCATTAACCTCAATAACAGTTCGCGCTTGGGCAATACTTTGTTGACCTACGGCGTTGATGGCTTTCGCGATACCATAGAAACGACGCGTGATGATTCGGGTCAAGTGGGCCAGCGTCCGGGAAATATTGATGGTGAAACCACAGTATGGGGCGCTTTTACGCGGGCAGATATTGAGCTGACTAAGACGTTAAATCTGGATGCAGGTCTGCGTTATGACAGCTTTAAAAATGACAGTAACAACCTCAATTTATCCTCCGATGATAATGAGTTATCGCCATCGCTAGGGCTAGTTTGGCAGACTCAATCTTGGTTGACCTTAAGTGCCCGTTACGATCAAGCCTTCCGCGCACCTTCGGTAGAGGAAATGTATTCTAGTGGCACCCATTACTGCATTCCACCTATTCCGGGATTTTTGCCCCAAGGTCTATGCAACACCTTTGCGACCAATCCAGACCTAAAGTCTGAAAAAGCCCGTAACAAAGAAATCAAAGCAGATTTACGTTTCAGTGAGTTAGCCGGTGATGATGAATTAGCGTTGACGTTCAACATCTTCCGTAACGATGTGGACGATTTCATCGTGCAGCAAGTGTCTAATCCTTGGCATGGTATTCCTGGGTTCGAGCAAACAACCTCATGGAATAACGTCGAAGATGCGCGTTTAACTGGCTTTGAAATTAGCGGTCGTTACCGAATTGGCCAAACTCGCTTAGCGATGAATTATGGCCAAACCCATGGTGAAGATCGTAAAAATGGCGGCGATATTGAAGGTATACCCGCCAATAAATTTAACGTTGATTTATCCCAAGGCATTATGGAAGGCGACATGAAGCTCGGCACTCGCGTCACTTATGTGGCGACGCAGTCGAATACGCCTGATGGCTTCAAAGTGGCGAAATACGACGATTACACCCTATGGGATGTGTATGTTGCGTGGGAGCCGACTATGGGCGCGATGGCGGGTGTGAGAGTGGATTTCGCCATCGAAAACATCGGCGATGAGAAGTACCAACAAGCGTGGCAAACCTTGTATCAACCGGGCCGTAATATGAAGTTATCGGCGCGCTATATGTTCTAAGCCCTGCATTAAAGTGCTGACTTCCGTTTCGGCAAATGCTGAGTGTTAAATCTGAGCAAGCGGTAAACGGGAGCCAGCGTTTAATGCCAAGCCACTCAATAGTCACTACCGCTGGAGACAGTAAAATGAAGATGACACTCGATAGCGAGCTCGATGTCGCGCCAGATTTAGGCTCTGAGCAACGTCAGCTAAGTGAGCAAAATCAGCCAAGTGAGCAACAAACGCAACTGCGACAACGATTTGAGCAACAAGTTGATTTAATGCCAGCGCAGCTCGCCAGTGAATTAGGCATTGCCGAGCTCGAAGTCGTTGCCGCCTTGCCGCCCGAACAAGTAGTGTTTGTCCCGTTAACTCAGCTCGATACATTACTGCAAGCCTTACCCGAATGGGGAAAGTTAACCACTATTGTGATGTTGTCGGGCAGCGTATTTGAATTTAAAGGGGATTTCCCACAGGGAAAATATGCCCATGGTTATTATAACCTTTACAGCAAGGGCGACGGTTTGCACGGGCATCTCAAATTAGATGCCATGCGTGGCATCGCTTTGATCAGCAGACCTTTTAGAGGCAGCGAGAGCCATTCGATTAACTTCTTCGGCAGCGAAGGTGAGGTCGTGTTCAAAGTGTATTTAGGTCGCGATAAACAAAGGGCGCTGTTTCCTGAACAAGTTCGCCAATTTAAAGCGCTCGCGACTGCCTTTGCCTCGGTGCAATCACACCTCTGAATTGCAGCATTTACAAAAGTATTTAAGGAACACAGCAAATGAAGCCTGAAATGACCGAACAAGAACAACGATTAAGAGACAAGCTTTTACCTGAGATAGAAGCCTTTAAACAGCAAAGGGAAACCTTGCAACTGGCCACGCTAGGTACAGATGGCCAGCCTAATGCGAGTTATGCCCCCTTCGCACTGGCTGATGATGGTTTTTATATTCTAGTGAGTGACTTAGCCCGTCATGGTCATAACTTAAAGCACTCATCTAAGGTCTCTGTGATGCTTGTTGAAGATGAAACTGCGGCCAAATCGGTTTTTGCCCGCAAGCGTTTGACCTTCGATGCGATTGCCGAGGCCGTGCCTCGTGATACGCCCGCCTTTATTAAGGGCGTTAGTGTGTTATCGGCCCGTTTTGGTGAAATGTCCGATAACCTTGCGGCATTAACCGATTTTAACTTATACAAGCTCGCGCCCCATCAGGGTCTTTACGTGAAAGGTTTTGGCCAAGCATTTAGCCTGAGCGGCGCAGAGTTGTTAGATGTGGATTGGAAGCGTGATGGCCACCATGGCACGCCCAAAACACCGGAAAATCAGCAAGTCGCTTAAGTCGTGCTAAGCGATGGCAATAAAACCAACCCGCACTCGCTGCGGGTTGGTTTTATGCTTTTCTTTTGAGTAAAACCACGCTTTGCCCTTGAATTTTCCCGCAACAGGTAGCATCTCACTGATATGCTTTAAGCAAAGCTGCGCGGTTAACGGCTTGCAGATACCCAGTTCAGGTGAATGTTATGCTTGAATTGCCGTTCCCTACCGAAGGATACCCCAGTGACAGAGCCGACCGTCGAATTAACCAAATCACCAAACCCCATTAAAGCGGGCGCAGAGCCATTGCCTGAAAAGTTAATTCCAGTCACGCCTACAATAAGCGCTGATGCTTCGAAGGTTAAACCAACCTCGGCGCAGCAAAGATCGGTATTGCCTTGGATTATGGGGTTTCTTAAACCCTACAAACTGAAAGTCGTCGCGGCGATTATTTGCTTGATGATAGGCTCGCTCGCTTGGCTATCATTGGGCCAAGGTGTGCGCTTAATGGTCGATGAAGGCTTTGTGCGCGACAATGCGCAGCGGCTGAATGAAATCATACTGTTAGTGCTCGGAATTACCGCCGTCAGTGGCGCAGCGGTGTTTTGCCGCTTTTATTTGATGACTTGGCTCGGCGAACGGGTCAGCGCCGATATTCGTCTAACTGTTTACAATCAACTGCTTAAACTCTCCCCCGCCTTTTACGCTAAGGTGCGCACCGGCGAAGTGATCTCCCGTTTTACCGCCGACTCTACCTTACTACAAACTGTGGTGGGATCGAGTTTGTCTATGGCACTGCGCTCAAGTGTGACCGTGCTTGGCGGTTTAGCCATGATGGGGATCACCAGCGTTAAGATGACCTTATTAGTGTTATTGGCCGTACCTTTAGTGTTGGGACCGGTGATCTTTTTCGGCCGTAAAGTGCGTACACTGGCGCGAGAAAGCCAAGACAGGGTTGCCGATCTCGGCGCTTATGTGGATGAAACGCTTCATGAAATACATACGGTACAAGCCTATGGCCATGAAGATAAAGACCGTAGCTTATTCAATACCCGCGTCGAAGATGTGATGTCTGCGGCAAGCGGGCGGATCCGTTACCGTGCCTTGCTGATCTCAACCGTGATGTTTTTAAGTATTGCCGCGATTGCTATGGTGACTTGGGTCGGTGCCCACGATGTGATGGCGGGTAAGATGACGGGTGGCGAGCTATCCGCATTTATGTTTTACGCTGTGATGGTAGCAGGCGCTGTGGCGACCATTAGCGAAGTAATCGGCGAAATTCAGCGGGCTTCTGGCGCCGCTGAACGTTTAATCGAACTGGCTGAAACGCAAGTGGATATTCCCGTTGCAACTCATCCAGTAGCGTTACCCGCCAAGGTCTGTGGCGAGTTAGTGATAGAAGGACTCAACTTTGCTTATCCAGAGCATGATGCCTTAGTGCTAAAACAGCTCAATATCGCTATTGCCGCGGGTGAGCGGGTTGCCTTAGTGGGGCCAAGTGGCGCAGGTAAGAGTACCTTGTTCCAGTTATTGCAGCGCTTTTATGTGCCTAGCGCTGGCAGTATTCGACTGGAAGGAATTGATATTGCTAAGCTTCTGCCACAAGACCTAAGAGCGCAGTTTGCTCTGGTGCCGCAGGACTCAGTGATTTTTGCGACCAGCGTACTTGAAAACGTGCGTTATGGCCGAGTCGATGCGACTGAGCAAGAAGTGATAGATGCTTGTATCGCGGCCCGTGCCCACGAGTTTATTAGCGAATTTACTGACGGTTATCAAACCTATTTAGGCGAGCGTGGCGTGCGACTTTCTGGTGGGCAAAAACAGCGGATCGCCATTGCACGGGCGATTTTAGCCGACAGACCGATATTGTTACTCGATGAAGCGACCAGCGCTTTAGATGCAGTGAGCGAGCAGAAAGTGAAGCAAGCGCTGGATGTATTGATGGCGGGTAAAACCACCTTGATTATTGCCCATCGCTTATCGACGGTAATCAATGCCGATAGGATTTTTGTGTTCGATAAGGGCGAGATTGTTGCCTGCGGGCGCCACCAAGAGTTGATGCAATCCAATGCGTTATATCGTGAATTTGCCAGTCTGCAATTGTTAACCGAAGAGGCTAATGCCAGCGCCTTGAATGAGACCATTTAGGTAAAATAAAACCCAGTTGCTAGCTGAAACGCTCAAGCTAGCTCACTGGGTCTTTTATTGTGCGTTTGTCTCTAAGCTCTGTTAGTCAGCTTTGTCTTTAAGTACGGCACTTTAAGTACTGCACTTTAAGTGCGGTCTTCAAGCCTTATCTTTTAGCTCGCGGCGCAGAATTTTTCCTACGGTACTCTTAGGTAATTGCGTCATAAATTCAATGACTTTTGGCAATTTATAGGCGGTCAATTGCTCGCGGCAATAGGTTAGAATGGCCTCTTTTGCCTGTTGATGATCTTGGCTATCATCCTTGAGCACGATAAAGGCTTTAACCGCTTCGCCCGAGTGTTCATCTTTTACTCCCACCACGGCGCATTCGATCACACTTGGATGGCTCGCTAGGACGTTTTCCACTTCGTTGGGATAAACGTTAAAGCCTGAGACTATGATCATATCCTTTTTGCGATCAACAATTTGATGGAAACCTTCCGCTGTTGCTATGGCAATATCGCCGGTTTTGAAGAAACCATCTTGAGTCATAGCGTTGGCGGTTTCCTGCGGATTATTCCAATAACCCCGCATCACTTGTGGGCCGCGCGCGGCTAATTCTCCCGCTGTACCTAAGGGCACTTCAAGGTTGTTTTCATCTAAGAGTTTCACTTCTGTGCCAATCACAGGTTTACCAATAGTGCCTAGTTTTTGATAACCGGGCGCATTGAGTGAAATCACTGGCGAAGTTTCAGATAATCCATAACCTTCGCTGATCATATTGCCTGTGGTTTGTTGCCAAATATTCGCCGCTGCGGCAGTGAGTGCAGTGCCGCCAGAGATAGTGATTTTTAAGTGGCTAAAGTCCAGTGCTTTAAACTCGGGTTGATGGCATAGGGCGACAAACAGGGTATTGAGTCCTGCAAATCCCGTGAAGGGGTATTTGGCGAGTGTCTTAATTAAGCCACTAATATCACGCGGATTTGGAATTAATACCGAGCAACCGCCGCACTCGAAATACAGCACTAAGTTCACCATAAAAGCGTAAATATGGTAAATCGGCAGCGGCGCAACAAAGATATCTTCCCCTTCGGTGATCACGCTCGCGATGCGGGATTTTACCTGCGCCGCATTGGCGAGCATATTGCCGTGGGTCAACATGGCACCTTTAGATAATCCTGTCGTGCCGCCTGTATATTGCAACGCCGAGAGATCGTCGAGGTTTGAGATAAATCGGCTAAATGGAAGATCAGCCCCTTGCTTTAAAATCTGACAAAACTCGACATTCTTAAGCCCTGTTTTTGGCTGCACATGCGGATCGATCAAATCTAAAGGATGGGTGGAGATGACGAGTTCTATTTGAGTACTGTCGATGACTTTGGCCAAGGTCGGCAATAGGTCGGATAACACCACGAGCGCTTTAGCACCAGAATCATTGAACTGATGAATAAGCTCGCGCTCGGTATATAAAGGATTCGTGTTAACAAGGATTAGCCCAGCCCTGATTGCGCCGTAGGCCGCGATGACAAATTGGGTGATATTGGGCAATTGAATGGCGATGCGATCGCCGGGTTTGAGTGTGGTCTTATTTTGTAAATAGGCGGCAAAGTAACGAGAGTCGCGTTCTATCTCATTAAAACTGCTGGTTTTACCAAGGCAGGCATAGGCGGGTTTATCGCCATAACGCAGGCTGGTTTTCTCGATCAGATCGACCAGTGATGAGTAGTCTAGTTTGAGTTGAGAGTCTTGATCGTATGCCATGCTGAACTACCTCAAAGATGATGTTTATTAGTTGTTATTATTCTGGAGTTAAACAGGTGTTTAGATTAGAGGGTGTTAGCACTAGAGGTCAATGCTTATCGCGAAAAACATCGCTATGCCAATAACGGTATCTTTATGTAACAAATAGTATTTTTACTCTAAAGCTGAGGCGTTAAGGATAGCGTAATTATCGTGTCATCGATAAAGCGTAATAAAGCGTAAAGGGAGAGCATTCGAGATCTGTCTTTTGGGGATGAGTGTTTGATTTAGAACGGCGCTTGGGTTGACTCCCCAAGCGCCGATTTAGCGGTTAATGTAGACGGTTACCGATATTAACCGCTAAAAGCCTAGGGACTGAAGAATCCAGTTTCTTGACTCACTTGCTGGCTTGGCTGTTTCACATCCGTCACCGAGAATTGGATCATTTTGCGCCCCGAGGGGATGGCATCCTTATCGGCTAATACAGTGACGGGATAGTCCACTTGTTCGCCCGCAGCCAAGGTAATAATAGGATCGGCAATCAAGCTGAAGGGCATTTCACTGTCAACAGCGAGTTGATACTGCTTAGTGTCCTGCGTTTTGTTGCGGATCTTCAGCTGATAGGTGTTTTCAATCTTATTGTCAGCCGTTTCGCGGTACAGGCTTTGACGGTCTCGGATCACGTTAAGCTGGATCTCGCTGCGGCTATTCAAATCTAAACCTATCACTATGAGCATGATCACGACCGCTGCGCCGTAGCCTAAGAAACGCGGCGAGCGCCAATAGGAGTAGCTGACTCCCTTAAGATCATTCTCACTCATGTAGCCGATAAGGTTCGGTTTATAATCGAATTTCAACATGGTTTCATTACAAGCATCGACACAGGCACCGCAGTTGATGCACTCATATTGCAAGCCGTTACGAATATCTATTCCTGTTGGGCACACTTCGACACATAAATTACAGTCAACACAATCACCAAGATTACTCTCTCTGAGATTGCTTTCTTGCTTACGTTTACGCGGGCCGCGGGATTCACCGCGCTGTGCATCATAGGTCACGGTTTTAGTGTTGGCATCGAACATTACAGCTTGGAAACGTGAATAGGGACAGCAATGTAGACACATTTGCTCGCGCATCCAGCCCGCATTCAGATAAGTACAAATGGCGAAAAACCAGACCCAGCTAGTCACCCAAAAGCTGGCATTGCCTGTCAATATGTCGATATAGAGTTCGCGTGCGGGAATGAAATAGCTGATAAAACCACAGCCGGTGAGCAGGGCGGCGAGACCCCAAAGTAAGTGCTTGGTGCTTCTTTTACCTATTTTGCTGCCAGACCAGGACGCTTTGTCGAGTTGCTTGCGTTTGTTGCTGCTGCCTTCGATGCGCGTTTCTATCCACACATAGATAAAGGTCCACGCCGTTTGTGGGCAAAGATAACCGCACCAAACACGGCCCCAGAACACGGTGATAAAAAATAGACCGAAGGCCGCGGCGATAAAAATCCATGCGAGTAGGGTAAAGTCCTGCGGCCATAGCGTGATGCCAAAGAAGAAAAACTGTTGCTGGCTGATATCTAACAATATCGCTTGGCGGCCATCGATTGAGATAAACGGCAGGGCGAAAAACAACACGATCAGCAGGCTATTCATCATGGTTCGCAGGCGCTGAAAATCACCTTTCTGCTCACGAAAATGGATGTTGCCAGAGGGCGTATTGCTCCCTGTTGCAGTTTCGTTGGAGAGGATTTTAATCGGAATGTGCAGCTCGACTGAGGAAGGTTTCGCGTTCACACTCTTATTCACACTTGGAGAATTGGGGGTAACTTCGCTCTTGGGCATAAAAGGGTCCTAACGGCTTAAATAAGATTCGCCTCCCTATAGCAAGCGCTAGGCCAAGTTTTAACTGATTCAACCTTATGATATATATGGTTATTTTAATACTTTGGTTAGATGTTGATCGCGATATATCACACATTGGCGATATATCGCGTTTTTTGGTTGTGTGATTTGAGTTATATTTCACTCGATTGACGTTGGATCCCCAGTTTTTTCATCCGCGATCTCAATGTACTTGCGGGAACGCCTAGCACATTCGCCGCGCCGAGTGGGCCGGATATTCGCCAGTTTAAACGCTTAAGGGTTTGTTCTATATGCAAGGCTTCCGCTTCTGCTAAGGTTTGTCCTTGGGCCTGAGCTAAGGGGTTATGGCTCGGCATCGCATGGATCTGCAAAATATCGCCTTGGGAAAGTATGGCTTCGCGCTCGAGGATGTTTTGCAATTCGCGCACATTGCCCGGCCATGTATAAGCCATGAGCTTTTGCAGCCCTTTTTGGCTCACACCGCGGATTTTTTTGCCTAACTTACGATTCAAACTGTGCAGTATATGGCTGACGAGTTCGGGGATATCTTCAATCCTCGCACGCAGCGGTGGCACTTGAATTGGGAATACATTCAAGCGGTAATAGAGATCCATCCGAAATAATCCTTGCTCGACTCGCTTGAGTAAGTCGTGGTGACTGGCGGCGACCAAGCGAATATCTACTTGAATGGTTTCGCTGCCTCCGAGGCGTTCGAAGGATTGCTCTTGGATGACCCGCAGTAGTTTTGATTGGGCTTCTAAACTGAGTTCTGCCACTTCGTCGAGGAACAGCGTGCCTTGGTGAGCAAGTTCGAAGCGGCCTTTACGGCGGCTGGTGGCACCGGTAAATGCGCCTTTTTCGTGACCAAAGAGTTCACTTTCTAACAAGGATGCTGAAAACGCGGCGCAGTTGACACTGATCATAGGTTTATCTTTGCGGCGACTGAGTTGATGTAAGTTACGGGCTACAAGTTCTTTGCCTGTGCCATTTTCACCACAAATGAGCACAGTACTGTCGGTATTGGCTACCATATGCAATTGCTGGATCATGTGGCGGATCACGCTACTGGCGCCCGAAATATCCACATCACCCGTTTTGTCAGCAAGTTCAGCCTGCAGATAATGATTCTCCGAGGCGAGTCGCTCCGAGAGCGCCTGCACTTGCGCCAATGCTTGGCGTAGTGACTGCTCTGTTTGCTTTTGAATACTAATGTCACGAAATATCGCGACTACGCCAATCAGTTCATTATCACGGTAAACGGGGGTGGAACTGTAATACACGGGGAAGCTGCTGCCATCTTTACGCCAGAACACATCGTGGGTGATTTCTCGGGTAATACCATCCTTTAAGGTGTTGTAAATCGGGCAATCTTCTTGGGGGTAATGGCTACCATCCGCATGGCTGTGGTGATGGCAGTTATGGATATTTTTGCCCAGTAACTCTTCATTCTTCCAACCTGTCATGCGTTCTGCCGCTGGATTGATAAATACCGCATTACCGCTTAAATCAAATCCATAAATACCTTCACCGACAGCGTTAAGCAGTAACTGGTTTTCCGGTAAGAAATGCTTATCGACCGATTTTTCATTATTGACCGAAATCTCATTTGTCATCTGTGGTACTCAGGTTTGGGCGGTATTGCCTGAGTATACCTTAAGTCGTATAACGCGATATATCGTGTTTTTGATTGACCTATTGAGTACTTACCTCTTTATGGTGACATTTTGGATCACATTTTTAGCACTCTGAAATGCATTTTTACCAAATGCAGTACCTTAAAAAATATTTACCTATAACAAACTGATCTAAAAGAGAAATGACTAATATTCATTCAAAAGTCTGATTTAACATTGGATATTGTCTTATTTATGTTATAAAAATGTTCTTGTTATGTAAAAAATAACTTTGTATTGACCGTAGTTGCAAGGTTTAGGGATGAGAATCGCATAAAGCAGGTCAGGTATTCTAAAAAAATAATAAGCAGTTGGGATGAATATGATGACCTCAAAGAAGCAGAAGTTTGGATTAAGTGCAGTCAGTTTGGCGATTACATTAGCTTTGTCTGGTAGCTTCATTAGCCCGCAAGCCATGGCTGAGGAAGAAGACGCTGCTGTTAAAAATGAAGGCGTGGAAAAGATTGCGGTTGTTGGTTCACGTGCGGCACCACGCTCAATCGGCGATTCCCCAGTTCCAATTGATATTATTAGTAGTGATGATCTTAAAAAGAATGGTTCGACTGACATGATTGATATGTTAGTGACATCGGTACCTTCGTTTAACTCGCGCGCTCAACCCATCAGTGATGCGGCAACCTTAGTACGTCCCGTTAACTTACGAGGTTTGCCTTCCGACAGTACCTTAGTGTTAGTCAATGGTAAGCGTCGTCACCGCGCAGCTGTAATTGCGTTTCAAGGCGGCGGCATTAACGATGGTGCTCAAGGTCCTGATATTTCGGTTATTCCTGGTTCTGCATTGAAGCAAGTCGAAGTGCTACGTGACGGCGCTGCGGCGCAATATGGCTCTGATGCGATTGCAGGCGTCATGAACTTTGTCTTAAAAGATAATTCCGATGGTGGCTCCATAACAGTGACCCAAGGTGAATATTACGAGGGTGACGGTGCCACAACCACAGTCGAAGGCGATGTTGGTTTACCGCTGACAGATAATGGCTTCGTTAACTTAAGCTTCCAGTATAAAAATGCGGATGCAACCAGTCGAAGTGTGCAGCGTCCCGATGCGGCTAACTTAGCAGAGCAGGGTAATACAGCGATTAATGACCCCGCTCAAGTATGGGGTAATCCTGAAATTAATGATGACTACTCAGTGTTCATCAACTCAGGCTTAGACATTAATGCCAATATGCATGCCTATGCCTTTGGTAACCTGTCTTCCCGCGATGCTGTGGGGGGATTTTATTATCGTAATCCGCAGGACCGCAGTAATGTGTATACCCCTCCTGAAGGCGGTAATTTATTAGTCGGAGCTATAAATGGTGATCAATCGTCTTGTGTGGTAGTGCCAATTCCTAAAGTTGATACAAACAACGACGGTATTCCCGATGCTGATGGTAACGTCTTAGATACCGATGCTTATAAGGCCATGGTTGCCGATCCCAATTGCTTTGCTATGAACCAAATTTTCCCCGGTGGTTATACACCGCAGTTCACTGGGACCATTGAAGATATGTCTTTCTTCGCCGGTGTAAAGGGCGATATCGGCGAGTGGAATTACGATTTCAGCGCCGGTACCGGTAGTAACAAAGCCAGCTTCGGCCTTAAAAACTCGTTAAACCCATCATTGGGATTAGATACCCCAACTGATTTCGATACCGGTGCCTATGAGCAAGTTGAAACCACAGTTAACCTCGACTTTTCGCGTTTTATTACCTTAGGCGGCTTCGAAGACATTAGTTTTGCTTCTGGTTTTGAATGGCGTAATGAGTCATTTGAGATTTTTCAAGGTGATGAAGCCTCTTGGATTGCCGGCCCCTATGCCGAGCAAGGCTTCAGCATCGGCTCGCATGGATTTAAAGGTTTTGGCCCTGAGTCTGCGGGTAAAAATTCCCGCCACAATATTGGTATTTATACGGATTTAGAAGCCTATTTAAGTGATGACTGGTTACTCGGTTTAGCGCTGCGTTACGAAGATTTTTCGACCTTTGGTGATACGTTAAATTACAAGCTGACGGCGCAGTATTCCGCAACGGATGAGTTGTCATTCCGCGCTTCACACAGCACGGGCTTTAGAGCACCAACGGTAGGTCAAGAAAACGTTGTCAATACGCAGACATCGATTATTGATGGTCAGTTGATCCAGACGTTTATTGCGCCACCCACCGATCCACTTGCGGCATTTTATGGCGGGGAAGTGTTAAAGCCTGAAGAGTCAACAAGCTATGCGTTAGGCTTAGTGTATGAATACGAAAGCTTTTTCTTAACGGTCGATTATTACAACATTGGCGTTGAGGGTCGTATTGCGCAGTCGAGTAAGATTGATGTTGAAGCTAAAGACTATGATGCGCTGCGTGCAGCGGGCGTTGAGTTCCCTGAGTTGATCCAAGGCGTGAGTTATTACACCAACGACTTTGATACTACGACTCAAGGTATCGATATCGTCGCCTCCTATGATGCGGAAATTCTGTCGGGTAATGCTAAATTCAGTCTTGCCTATGGTTGGACCGATACCAGCGTTGATAAATACGATCCCGAAACCACTGATGAAGGCAAGGTTCGGCGTTTAGAAGATGGTATTCCTGCACACCGTGCAACCTTGACCTGGGCGCAGTCATGGGATCAATTAAGCATGTCACTGCGTGGTAACTACTTCGGTGAGTACTATGCGACTCATGCTGACGATACCTCTGATTGGGGTTCTGAAATGGCCGATGCTGCAGTCACCATAGATCTGGAAGTGAGCTATGAGTTATTTGATGGCTTAACCCTGGCGGTAGGGGCAAATAACCTATTCGACCAAAAAGCGCAAAAGCTGAAAGTGGGCGATGATTACGCTTATTCTCAACTTGGTGGCGTTTACTATGAAAGTGGGCCATTCGATTACAACGGTGGCTTCTACTATGGCCGTGTAAATTACCGTTTTTAATGAGTAAGCCAATTTATAGAAGCGATTTCTAACCCACCTTTCAAGAAATTTGGCTTTTATAGATTTGAAGTGAAGTGAGCAAAAAGGCTGCAGTGCAGCCTTTTTTATTGGTTATTTTTCCGTTAACTGCGATTCGTTTGTGCGGCAGCAAGGCCGTTCAGCACATCACTCATACTGAGTTTTGACGGCAAAAGAATGCCATTGGGTGCGCTTGGACCGTAGATTTTATTGTAGGGCGTACCAGGTACACCTTCATGGCGCATATAGCTTTCAATCGTTTTGTTGGCCTCACTCCAGTTGCCTTGCATCAGGATAATGTTGTCTGCCATTAAGGCATTCACAATTTGTTCCCTGTGGGTGACTTCGGCTTTATTGGTTTGGCAGATGGTGCACCAATCTGAAGTAATATCGACAAATACGGTATAGCCTTGGGCAACCAGAGGCGCAATTTGCTCGGGCGCTAAGGTGTGCCATTGCAGTTTTTGATAGGCTTGATAATCCTCGCCTTTATGCACAAATCCAATAATAGCGCCGAGTCCTAAGGCGAAAAATCCCAGTACAAAGATTACCGCTAGCGGTATGATTTTTCCTTTTTGTCTTTGCCAAATCAGCAGCAAGATAGCGCCGATTAATAGACAAAGAATGATAATACTGATCAGAGTAATAGTGCTCATAAAACTTCCTGCTGGAGAATGGCGTGCCTTTATTAAACATAGAGGCTTAGGAATACAGACTTAGATTCGTGCTTATCTTAGCGGTTAACGGCTTAAATCAGCGTGAATTTATGGGATTTCATTTGAGCTGCCCTTTGACGCATTCAGTTGCAATTGTGTTTTGCGCCTGCTGTTGAGTCTTTGTAAGCTGGGCAAGATGATAGTTACCGCTATAACAAAAATAAAAGGAAATAAGATGACACCTTTACTATCGCGTCGACGCTCGTCGGCTAGGCCGCTTTGGTCATTATTACTGTTGCCGTTGATCATATTCTGCTCGAGCCTGAGCTATGCCGAACCCGCCAAAAAGGCCGAAGATAAAGCCGACAAGCTTGTCCCTGAGGTGGTTAAAACCGAGCATAAGATGACGATTCAAGGGCAAAAAGTCAGTTATCAAGCGATAAGTGGCGAGACTATTTTAAAGGATGATAAAGACGAACCGCTGGCGAGTATTTTCTCTATTACCTATTTACGTGACGATGTTAAAGACAGCAACAAACGCCCCGTAACCTTTATTTTTAACGGCGGTCCGGGCTCGGCCTCGCTCTGGTTGCACATGGGCTTATTTGGTCCTAAACGTGTGGTGGTGCCGGATGCAAAGGACGATGGCGCAGCACCTTATCGTATTGAATCAAACGATTACTCTATGCTTGATGAGTCCGATCTCGTGTTCATCGATCCCGTAGGTACTGGTTTTAGCCGCGCCTTAGGCGATAAAAAAGGTGCGGATTTTTGGGGCGTGAAAGAAGATGCCCAGTCGATTGCCGAGTTTATTCGCCGCTGGTTGATTGAGCATAAACGTTGGAACTCCCCTAAATATTTGGCCGGCGAGAGTTACGGAACTACCCGCGCGGCAGCACTTGTGAATGAATTGCAGGGCGGTTGGACTGACATTTCGGTCAATGGAATTATGCTGATTTCATCCATTCTCGATTTTAGTCATGCCCGCTACCAACCGGGTAATAATCAACCATACATTGGTTTTTTACCGACCATGGCGGCGACGGCTTTTTACCATAATAAAGTCAGCGCTACGGATAAAGCTTTAGGGCTGGAGGCTTTTATTGAGGAGGCGCGCCAGTTTGCGATCAAAGATTATGCCCTCGCGTTGTTGCAAGGCAGCCGCTTAACACCCGAGGCATATCAAGCTGTACGTCAAAGCTTGGCGCGCTTTACGGGTTTAAGTGAGCACTATTTAGATCGTGTTAATTTGCGCGTGAGCGCCAGTCGATACACTAAGGAGCTGCTCAGAGAGCAAGATTTGACGATAGGACGCTTAGACAGCCGCTACACAGGTAAAGACTACGACAGTGGCGGCGACTCAACCGACGATGACCCATCAGGTTATGGGATTGATGGTGCTTATACGGCTGCCATGCATCAATATCTGTATGACGATTTGGGCGTGACCTTATCTCGTCCTTTCAATGTACTTTCCGTTGATGTGAACCGGGGCTGGAACTGGAATATCAGCGGTAAGCAGATGCACTATGTCAACGTCGCGCCTTATCTTGGTCAAGCGCAGCGTGAGAACAAAGATCTGCGGATTTTTGTCGGCAACGGTTACTTTGACTTTGCGACACCATTTTTTGCCACCGAAAATACCTTTGCCGATAACGGCATAGATAATAGTCGTGTGAGTATGCATTACTATAAAGCGGGGCACATGATGTACGTTGAGCCCGAATCCTTAACCCAGTTAGTGAAGGATATCCGTGCTTTTTATCAGCCTAAATAGCCGTTAATTTATCGACAAACGGATTGATTAGCGTTAACGCCTTAATGGCGCGATGCTAGAATAGCAAACAAGTTAAGGCCCCAGAGTTTATCTACATCAATGGGGCCTTTTTATTCGGCGTAAGGTGTGTTCAATGAGTTTTAGTACTTGGTTAGGTTTATTGGCTATTTGTTGTTTGGGGGCTATGTCGCCGGGCCCAAGTTTAGCTATGGTGGTGCGCCATACCTTAGGCGGTGGACGGGGCAAGGGCATAGTGTGTGCGTGGGCACATTCAATAGGCATTGGGATTTATGCGCTGGTGACGTTACTTGGCTTAGCCGTCGTACTTAAAAAGGCGCCCTTAGTCTTTAATGGCATTGCGATTCTCGGTGCTTTGTATCTGGCTTGGATGGGAGTTCAGGCGCTGCGTTCCAAGGGCGGTATGCAAGCTAAATTGGCCGCAGGGGAGGCGACAGATACCTTGACCGCAGCCCGTGATGGTATCGCCATTTCCTTATTCAATCCTAAAATCATGCTATTTTTCCTCGCATTATTCAGCCAATTCGTGATGGTGGCCGACAGCATGACAGCCAAAGCCTTAATCGTTTTTACCCCATTAGTGGTCGATGGTCTTTGGTATACGCTTATTGCTTTGTTGTTGTCCCACTCAAGCGTGTTGCCTAAGTTACGGGAAAAGGCTGGGTTAATTGATAAGTTGTCTGGCGTGGTATTGATACTGCTGGCGATCCGCGTGGTATATACGCTTTAATTATTTATTGCAGGTCATCTGTTTCAACAAACAAAAACGCCATCAATCGATGGCATTTTTTATGTTTTCGCTATGCATGAAAGGCGTGCTTAGCCTTTAAACATTTGCACTGAATTGTCGGTCTCTTCTGCCACCGCTTCTTGGAGAATTGGCGGATTCGCGATGTGATCGTCTAAGTTGTCACTCAGCATTTCTTTGAATTCACTGCTAAACCATTCTAATGCGCTTTCTTTCTCGGCGCCGAGATCCGCTGATTTAATTGCGGCTTCGAAGGCGTTAAAACGTGCCGCGGCAAAACGCAGTGCCGTGCCCACTTTACCTACATCTGCTTCTTGTTGACTTAGCTGATTGGCTAAGGCAATAAACTGATCGGCAAGTTCGTAAATGGTGGTGTTGCTCGTGTCGGTCATGGCGTTCACTCTAAAAGTAACAGATTAAAGTTCGATTCTAACTTAATTGACGTAAGAAGGAATCGTCAGGCATTAACTATTGGGATCTGTGTCGGTAATGACGACTCCGGTTTGGGAGTCATAACTGATCGAGAGTTTGTCGTTTGTTCGATAGAAATAAGTGCACTGGCCAGGATTGGTATAACTGGCTTTGTAGTCGGTTTCTGTCGCATCAACATTTAAGCGCGAGACACTCGGTTGGGTATTTTGGAATAATACTTCCCATACCGAGATACAGTCTTCGACATTATCAAGCGACGGTGAGGCTTCATTACCAAAGATATAGTGCTGTGCAGGCCAGCCGAAGGCGTTAAAATCCACTTGTTCAGATTGCGCAGTGCCAAATACGGGTAAGTCTTCTTTTGGACCTGAGCCCACTTTTACCGCCCAAACGGAGCGGGCCAGATTAATGGCTGACTTAAAGCCACCGCCTGCGGCTTTGACTGTGGCGATTTGCGCATCTTGCTGCACATTGATAAATTTTGGCAGGGCCACTACCGCTAAAATACCGAGCACTATGATGACCACCACAAGCTCTATTAAGGTGAAACCCGTTTGATGTCGTTGTATCAATTTATCAGAATGTTGGATCATCATGGCGTATTAGACAGTGCGAGAATGGGCGCACTATAGCATTTAAATTCGAATGTTTTAAATTGAAAGTCTTAAAGCGAAACACTGCAAACATAGCCTTATCACTTATCGACAAGCATAACCTTCAAACTTGCCATTCTACAGCAGGGCTTTTAAGCTAACCCGATAATAGGATTGAGGAAGTAAAATCGTGACTCAGGCGACATGGCAAACATTTATCGATGAGCAAAGGGCTTTGCCTTATTTTCAGCAACTAAGTGCATTTGTAGACAATGAACGTAGGGCTGGGAAAGTGGTTTATCCCCCCGAAGCCGATGTTTTTAATGCTTTTACTATGACTCCGCTTGAAAAGGTTAAAGTGGTATTGATTGGCCAAGATCCCTATCACGGCCCAGATCAAGCCCATGGTTTATGCTTTTCGGTCAAACGCGGTATTAAACCGCCGCCTTCCTTAGCCAATATGTACAAGGAATTAGCGACAGATATTGATGGCTTTACCATTCCATCCCACGGGGATTTATCCGCATGGGCGGAGCAGGGGATATTAATGCTCAATACGGTGCTGACCGTTGAGCAAGGCAAGGCGCACTCCCATGCCAAAGCGGGTTGGGAAGTGTTTACGACTGCCGTGCTGGAATTATTAAATCGCCAGACTCAGCCGATTATCTTCGTGCTTTGGGGCAGTCATGCCATCAAAAAAGGTCAAGTGATTAACGCACCGCAACATCAAGTGCTTACTGGGCCGCATCCTTCACCTTTATCGGCCTATCGGGGTTTTTTTGGCTGTGGGCATTTTTCTCAAGTGAATCAATTATTACTTGAGCGGGGCGAGGCGCCGATCCGCTGGCAGGTTTAATCTTAGGGTTGCGGGTTTGAGGCAATAAAAAAGGTCTTACTGAGTAAGACCTTTTCTTTGGGCTAAAAATGAATTAGCGAGTAATCAATGATTACGGTCGACCGAAATCTTAGCTAGCGCAACTAAGGCTTGCTTGTAGTCGCTGTCGGGTAGAATCGATAATGCCTCGATGGCTTTCTCTGATTCTTCAATCGCTTTTTGCTGGGTGTAGTTTAACGCGCCGCAATGGTGCAGTGCTGCCACTATTTTATCTATGGCCTGTGTACCATCGCCTTGCTCAATTGCTTGACGTATGAGGTGTTTCTCTTCGTCTGTGCCATGGGCAATGGCATAGATGAGTGGCAGAGTTGGTTTACCTTCAGCAAGGTCATCACCTATGTTTTTGCCTAGCTCATCACTGTCGGCGGTATAGTCGAGTAAATCGTCGGTAAGCTGGAAGGCGGTACCAAGATACTTACCATAGTTACCTAAGGCGGTTTCTTGCTCTGGCGTCGCACCCGCTAACACACCCGCAAGCAGAGTAGCCGCTTCAAACAACTTAGCTGTTTTACAATAAATGACCCGCATATAGCTTTCTTCTGTGGTATCAGGATCGTTGCAATTCATCAGTTGTAAGACTTCGCCCTCGGCCAACACGTTCGTGGTATCCGCTAACACTCTGAGCACTTTCATGCTGTCGAGTTCAGTCATCATCTGGAATGAACGGGTATAAAGAAAATCCCCGACCAGCACGCTGGCGCTATTGCCGAACAGTGCGTTGGCGGTTTCTCGTCCGCGGCGCAATGTCGATTCATCAACTACATCATCGTGGAGCAATGAGGCCGTATGGATAAACTCAATAATCGCCGCTAGCTTAAGATGCGCTTCGCCTTCGTAGCTCACCGCACGTGCGGCTAATACCGACAGCAGAGGACGAAGACGTTTACCACCACCATTAATAATGTAAAAACCTAATTGATTAATTAGGGCGACATCTGATTCAAGCTGTTTATATATCAGCTGATTGACTGCTTGCATATCAGTGTCAGCCAGTTGACGAATAGCGTTTAAATCCATAGTAGACTCTGGTTGTGGGGTCATTACGTACCGGCCCCTGTTTAGGCTCACGTGTTATAATGAAATGAATTTTACCTAAAATTCTGACATATGACAGCACTAGCTCAACTAATGTGAGAGTTAATCCGGTCTTTTTTTATTCTTTCCTAATTAGGGCTTGCCAGAGTTAGATTCTTCGCGTAAACTCCGCGCCCATTGTCAATAAAGTTTTTATAGCACCCTGCCTCATCCAAGAATGAGCCCGCGTGTTAGGAATTGGAGTAAAATAGCTATGTACGCTGTTTTTCAAAGTGGTGGTAAACAACACCGTGTAGCCGAAGGCCACACTGTTCGTTTAGAAAAGTTAGAAGTTGCAACTGGTGAAACTATCGAATTCGATCAAGTTCTTTTGATCGCTGATGGCGAAACAGTGCATGTTGGTGCTCCTTTAGTAGCTGGCGGTAAAGTCGTTGCTGAAGTTGTAAGTCACGGTCGTGGCGATAAAGTAACTATCGTTAAGTTCCGTCGTCGTAAGCATCACGACAAGAAAATGGGCCACCGTCAGTGGTTCACTGAAGTTAAAATTACTGCTATCAACGCATAATAGGAGTCTAACTCATGGCACATAAAAAAGCTGGCGGTTCTACTCGTAACGGCCGCGATTCAGAAAGTAAACGTCTAGGTGTTAAGCGCTTTGGCGGTGAATCAGTTCTAGCTGGTAACATTATCGTTCGTCAACGTGGTACTAAATTCCACGCTGGTGTAAACGTAGGTATTGGTCGTGACCATACTCTGTTTGCTCTGACTGACGGTAAAGTGAAATTCGAAGTTAAAGGCGCTAATAACCGTAAGTTTATTAGCATCGAAGCTTAATTTTCGAACCTAGCTTATACTGTTAAAGCCCCGCCATTGGTGGGGCTTTCTGTTTTTTGTGCTTCTATTTACGCCGTGTAGATGCTTGAGTTGGTAAATGATTACCAAGAATGAGCATTGACAGGTAAGATTGGGAGCAAAGTATCTCGAGTTTTTTGGCGACCAATGAAGTTAGACGGTATAATTGCTTCATTCAGTGGTGCCAGGAGTAAGTATGAAGTTTGTCGATGAGGCAGTAATTAGGGTCGAAGCAGGCGACGGCGGTAGCGGTTGTGTTAGCTTTAGGCGCGAAAAGTATGTACCTGATGGTGGTCCTGATGGTGGTGATGGTGGCGACGGCGGCAGTGTTTTCCTGCAAGCTGACGAAAACTTCAACACTTTGATCGAGTTCCGTTTTGAACGTTTTCACATGGCTGAACGTGGCGAAAATGGTCGTGGCCGTGATTGTACCGGTCACAGCGGTAAAGATCTGATCTTAAAAGTTCCTGTTGGTACTCGCGCGGTCGATCATGATACTGAAGAAGTCCTTGGGGATTTAACGACCCACGGTCAAAAGCTATTGGTTGCCAAAGGTGGTTTCCATGGTTTAGGTAACACCCGTTTTAAGAGCAGTACTAACCGTGCCCCACGTCAAAAGACGTTAGGAACACCGGGTGAAGTGCGTAGCCTTAAATTAGAGTTGTTACTGCTGGCTGACGTTGGTTTGCTTGGCATGCCTAACGCGGGTAAGTCGACATTCATTCGTGCGGTTTCCCGTGCAACGCCGAAAGTGGCTGATTATCCGTTTACAACACTAGTGCCTAACTTAGGTGTGGTTAATCCACGTCCTGGTCAAAGCTTTGTGATTGCGGATATTCCAGGTCTTATCGAAGGTGCTGCCGATGGTGCGGGTTTAGGTATTCGCTTCTTAAAGCATCTTGAGCGTTGTCGTATTCTACTGCACATCATCGATATTGAGCCGATTGACGGAACCGATCCGGTTGAGTCTGCGCGCGCTATTGTTGGTGAGCTTGAGAAATATTCTCCAAAGTTGGCGAGCAAGCCGCGTTGGTTAGTCTTTAACAAAACCGATTTGCTGCTCGAAGAAGAGCTGCAAGAAAAGGTTGACCGTATCGTTAAAGAAATGGGTTGGGAAGGTGACGTTTACACGATTTCTGCCTACAACCGCGACGGCACTAATGAGTTGGCATTAAAGCTCCTCGATTATATTGCGAGCCTGCCACCAGAAGACAATGAAATCGACCCAGACAGTGAAGTCGAGTTCAAGTGGGATAATTATCATCAAGCTAACTTAGATTCTGTAAATGAAGACTATGTTGATGAAGATGATGACGACGACTTTGATGATGATGACTACGACGTAGAAGTTATTTACCAGAGATAATCTTACCGTCTTAATTTTGAGAGTTCAGTGTACGCAGATACTCAAAATGATATTACTCGGCAAGTTGTGCGTGCTGCACAATTGCTACTGGCCTACGGCGCAGAATCTGATTTAGTTGAAGAAATCAGCCAGCGTCTAGGTCAGGCTTTAGGCCTTGCCAGCGTAGAACTCTCCATTTCCTCCAATTCCCTCGTATTAACCAGTTTGGTTCATGGTCGATGCATCACTACGACTCGTCGCATTCGTGAGCATGGCATTAATATGACCATAGTTTGTGAATTGCAACGCATCTGTTTATTAGCTGAAAAAGGGCTGTATGGCCCCAATGAAGTGCGTAAACGTTTGGCGCGGATTGAGCCTAAAAGCTATCCTCCAAGCTTAGTTGTCTTCATGATTGGCGTGTCTTGTGCTAGTTTTTGTCACCTGTTTAATGGTGATCTTATCTCGTGTGTGATTACCTTTTTTGCCGCAGCAGTGGGTATGTCAGTACGTTTAGCGATTGCTAAACGGCATTTTAATTTATTGATTAACTTTGCCGTCACCGCTTTTGTCACCAGCATGTTGGCTCAAACGGGCTATGTGTTTGAATTGAGTGAAACCCCTAAGGCAGCAATGGCAGCGAGTGTGCTAATGCTAGTGCCTGGTTTTCCGATGATCAATGCGATATCGGATATGGTGAAAGGGCATATGAATGTCGGCATTTCCCGTTGGGGCCATGCGACCTTATTGACCGTTTCTTCGGTCATAGGGATTACGATCGCGATGCAGATCGGCGGGATTTTCCTATGATGGAATTACTGATAACGCTGCTGCACGATGCTTTTTTCTCAGCAATCCCCGCCGTAGGATTTGCTATGGTGTTTAATGTTCCTAAACGATTTCTTGCCTATTGCGCTATAGCGGGAGCCATTGGTCATAGCTCGCGCACCTTAATGCTACAGTTTGGTTTACCAATTGAGTGGGCCACCTTTGCCGCGGCTGCTATCGTCGGGATTATTACCATAGGGTTTGGAAAACGCCACTTAGCCCCCCCTTTAATGTATGCTGTCGCCGCCATTATTCCTATGATCCCAGGTACTTATGCTTTTAATACTGTCATTGCCTTAGTGCAATTGACTGCCCAGTCGCAGGTGAGTCCTGAGCTGACGGCACAAGTGATTAGTAATGGCCTCAAAACCGTCTTTATTCTCGGGGCGTTAGCTGTGGGGCTAGCCATGCCGAGCTTGCTGTATTTCAGAACCCGCCCCGTCATTCAATAATTCTATTTCAATAAAACAGGAGTGAGCATGCGCATTGCTATGATAGCCGCGATGGCAAACAATCGAGTCATAGGGAAAGAGAATAAAATGCCATGGCATCTTCCTGAAGATTTACGTCACTTTAAAGCCATGACTTTAGGTAAGCCTGTGGTGATGGGGCGTAAGACCTTTGAGTCCATTGGTAGACCCCTTCCTGGTCGACATAATATAGTGATTTCACGTCAAACGGATCTCGTCATTGAGGGCGTGACTTGTGTGACCTCTTTTGATGCAGCCAAACAAGCCGCCGGCGAGTGTGAAGAGTTAGTGGTGATTGGTGGCGGACAGCTTTATGCCGAGTTATTACCTTACGCAGATACCTTATATTTGACGCAAATCAAGCTAGAGGTTGAGGGCGATACATTTTTCCCCCATTGGGATGACGGAACTTGGAAAGAAACGGAATCTTTGTCTAGTATAAATGCGGATGGTTTGGAATATCGCTTTATCAATTTGGTAAAAAAATGTTAAATTGCAGCCTCTGTTGTGTACCCTGTGTGTATGGGGCGTCAGTTTATCTAACGTATTGCATCATATCGGACATTTAGTTTTCACGGAAAGAAGAGATAGCCGATTTCGTTATCCTAGATTTCGAACGAGAGCTAAAGCCAAGAGGTCAATACCCTTGAGAGACGAGATGCAGCCCATACAAAATTGATAATAAAACTATAAGAAAGTATTAAGGAGTATCGGATGCGTCTTATGCCTGTAGCCTTGGCTGCGTTAATTGGATTTAGCTATATCACTGTACCAACCCCTGCTGTTGCGGGCGTTGATCCACTTGTCGCGAGTATTTGCGATTACGTCAAAGCTAACGATAAAAACCGCCTACGTAAAAAATTAAAAGAAAGCCGCGTTAAGCTACGTCAGATTTACAGTGGCATCAGTTGCGATGGTGCAAGTCTATTGCGTACCGCTTACGGCGCGAGTGCTAACGATGCCGGTGAGTTTGTGGCTAAACGTTTGTCGGTGACGGAACTGAGTGTCGCTGAAGCGGATGGTATGACTATCCAAGCTTGGGCTGAAGCAAACGGTCATGGTGATAGCCCTATCACTGCTGCAGTGAAAGAGCGTCTTGGCGCTGCTGCGGGCGGCGAAGAAGAGTAATCGCTGAGCTGGACTCGTTGCACCGAACTAGCGGCACTTTAGCTCTATTTGCAGCTTAGTTATATTAGGCGACGAGTATTAAGCAATGGGTTTAAGCCATTAGCGTTAAGAGCCTAGCATTAAGCGCTTTGCATTAAACATCTTGCCTTGAATCAGAACAAATGCCGAACTTAAGTTCGGCATTTTTTATGGCCTTAATTTGTGTAAAGGCGGTCAAGCTGAGTGTTCGGTAAGATCGGGGAAGTGAATTAGACTCAAAAGAAAGGGCCGCTAAGCGACCCTTGGTTTAGAAGATTTTAGCAATTAACATTTAGACTCTAAATTCGCCGACTGAGGCTTGAAGCTCTTCGGCTAATTTAGCGACTTGATGGCTAGACTGAGCCGTTTGATCTGCGCCGATAGCGGTTTCTTCTGAAATGGCAGCAATATGCTCCAGTTTCTCAGACACTTGCTGACTCACTAAATTCTGCTCTTGAGCAGCATGGGCGATATGAGTGCCTGAGTCATAGGCCTTATGCACAGACTGGCTAATGGTTTCGAGGGCAATGTTGGCTTGCTCAGTTTTTTCAACACAGGCATTTGCCTGAGCACGTCCCATATCCATGGCGGCAACGGCTTGCTCTGCACCTTGTTGCAACACTTCGATCATCTGTTGGATCTCTCGGGTCGATACTTGAGTACGTGAGGCTAAGCTACGGACTTCATCGGCAACTACCGCAAAACCACGACCTTGTTCACCGGCTCTAGCAGCTTCAATGGCGGCGTTAAGGGCGAGTAGGTTAGTCTGCTCTGCAATGCCACGGATCACATCCAAAATTGAGCCAATTGAGGCGCTATCAGACTGCACTTTATTGATCACAACGCCTGCCTTTGCCACTTCATCGGCTAAAGCCAAAATAGTCAGTTTGTTCTCTTCGGCAATGGCGCGCATATGCTGAGTTTCTTGGTCGGCTTGTTTGATTTGCTCAAGGGCTTGATCGGCACTTAACGACACCTGCTGCGCGCTAGAGCTCAGTTCTGTGGTTGCAGTGGCCACTTGGTCCACTTGGCTTTTTTGTTCTTGAATACCTGAGGTGGTTTGCGCTGTGATTGCTGACGTTTGTTCAGCTGCCGCGGCCAGTTGGTTCGACCTATCCAAGATACCGATAATCAAACTGCGTAAGCTATCGACGAGACGGTTGCAGTTTTTCGCTAGCTCCGCAAATTCATCGTGTCCAGAGTCATCCAGCTTATGGGTAAGGTTGCCTGAGGCTAAGACGTTAAGGGCATTGTTCACTTGGCTGAGTGAGCGTTTGAGCGGGTTCACTACAGCAAAACTCACAATGACAGCGACAACAATGGCAACTAACACCACAATCATTGTTTGTATGCTAGCAGAGTCAATCTTAGCTATGGTGTCGTTACTCATGTTAGCGGCAACAAGTTCGATGTTATTACTCACATCATCCATGTTCGTGTTAATGACTTTCACGTCTTTTTCGATAATACCGAGTTTGAGCACAGCTTCTTTAGCATGGGAAAGCTGGCTCGATTTCAGCTGCAACATAGATTGCGGGCCGGTAACGAGCGCTAAAACTTTTTCAATATCTTTAGTGACTGAACTTAAGGTATCCGCATCGACGATACCTTGACCGTGACGATTCACATATTCAAGTTTGTTCTTGGTTTCGCTGATAATGTAGTCAAGTTCTTTAGAGATCAGTTCATGCTTACTGTCTTCTTCATTGGTGACTAAATCTGCGATAGTGGTGATGATATTCCCGAGGCTAGTATCAATCGCGCTGGCTGACGCGGCCAGACTCTGCTCATCGGGATTTTGACTGCTTTCTAAATCAACAATATCGAGCAGTTCAGATGAGGCATCATCGGCGGCATTTTCGAGTTTTTTCTTTAGATTAACTAACTGTTCTTGCTTGCTTAATGAAGCTTCACGTTCGGCGATCATAGCAAGGCTGTCTCGTTCAAAGCTTGAGAAACTACCGCTTAATTGGCTGATTAATGAGGTGAGCTCTGGCTGGCTTTTGACTAATTGGGTGATGTTGGCTATTTCGTTTTTGAACTGAGTTCCATGATCATCGAACACTTTGCGAATACTGGGAATATTGGCCGATTTAGGCGTGTGATAGGCAATCAGGATTTGTCTTTGTTGCTCACTCAAGGTTTCACTGAGGTGATTGGTCGACTTAAGCGCAGGTAAGCTTAATTCTTGCATCATCGCCGAGCTGGCTTTTAGGCTGTTGTTGGTGAGGTAGGATGTAAATCCTAGCACCACGAGCAAAAGCGTGACAATACCAAATCCGCCAATCACTCTGGTGGCTACGTTAAATTTCATAGGATACTCCGATTTTTATTATATTTTTCCAAATGAAAACAGGGCGATTTCAGGGTTAGGCGGCTCAGTTTGTTATCGACTTTCAGCTATTTTAGTTTAACTCTTTTTTAACTTTTTTTGGGTAATTTTTTGGTCTTTTTCAAGATGCCATAGGGTTAAGTGTTCACCCCAACAACAACCTGTATCTAAAGCCTTTAATTTAGTATCGCCAACCTTGCCCATCAGTGCTGCCCAATGGCCAAAAACTAAGGTGTGGCTCTGTCGTAGAGGCGAAGCAAACTCAAACCAAGGTTTGAGTTGTGGATTAGTACAGTTTTCAGGAGGTTGTTTACAATCAAAATCGAGTCGGCCATCGACATAGAGGTAGCGCATGCGTGTTAATGCATTGATGCAGTAACGTAAGCGTTCTATGCCAATTGCACTTGGGTCCCATTGTTCGGCGCTATCCGAATACATTTGTGCTATCAGTGCCTCAAGATAATCATCTTGTTTGAGTGCACGGCTGACGAGTGCGGTTTCTTCTCTTAATATCTTAAGCGACCACTGCGGTGGCACACCCGCATGACTCATGATGAGCTGGTGTTCGGGTAATTCACGCATTAGGGGTTGCTGTCTCAGCCAGTCAATTGAGGCTGAAATATCGGGTGATTCAAGAATTTCAGTTAAATTATCGCTGGGCTTAGCGCGTTTGAGCTTGCCGTGTAACGCAATTAAGTGGAGATCGTGATTGCCTAAAACCGTTTTAGCGGAATCACCTAAAGAACGAAAAAAACGTAGTGTAGCTAAGGAGTCTGGTCCGCGAGCAACAAGATCACCTACAGCCCAGAGTTCATCACGGGAGGGATTAAAATCGACCTTAGCGAGTAATTTTTGTAATTCAGCGAAACAGCCTTGAATATCACCAACAAAATAATGCGCCACAGTGCCCCTTTTCTAATGATATTAATGTAGTAAGCCTGGGGTCGCTAAACGGAAGGGACGGATCGTCGCTTGGAAATGCTCACCCGATTCGCTGACCATACCATAAGTACCATGCATTATGCCAAGGGGTGTATCGAGCACTGTGCCACTGGTGTATTGATAGGCGGTATTTGGCGCTATGGTTGGTGTTTCACCGACAACTCCGGCGCCTTGGACTTCACTGGTATTGCCATTGGCATCTGTGATTATCCAGTGACGGGTTTCGAGTTTAGCCGCCTGCTCACCTAAATTGATGATAGTGATGGTATAGCTGAAGAGGTATTTTTCATCCTCGGGCGAGGACTGCTGCTCTATATATTCAGTTTTAACTTCAACCCGAATGGAGGTGTCCAATGCGCTCATTCTTGTTCCTAGGCTCTGGTTAAAGGGCACCTAAGTGCCCAGACATATTTATGCTTTCTTATCGCAAACCATGTTAGCCATAGCAACATACTGTTGCACGCTAATCTGCTCTGGGCGTTGACTTGAGTCAATCCCTAATTGCTCGAACTCATCGTCAGATAACATGTGCTTTAAGTTATTACGCAGAGTCTTACGACGCATGTTGAACGCCGTAGTACAAAGGTGACGTAGTACGGTCACATCTTTGCAAGGGAACGGCTTTACAGCGTATGGCAATAAGCGTACGACTGCTGAGTCGACCTTAGGCGCGGGCGTAAAGCTGTGGGGCGGCACTTCAAGAACCGGAACCACTTGGCAGAAGTATTGCGCCATTACCGTTAAACGGCCATAGGCTTTACAACCTGGGCTTGCCGATAAACGCAGTACCACTTCTTTTTGCAGCATAAAGTGCATGGTTTCAATCTGTTCGGCAAATTCGAACAGGTGGAACATCAGCGGCGTTGAAATGTTGTAAGGTAAGTTACCAAACACTTTCATCTTTTTGCCAGGCACACTCAGTTGACCAAAATCAAACTGCAGTGCATCACCTTGGTGAATGGTCAGTTTATCTTTAAGGACTGGGTGATGATGTAAGCGTTCAACTAGATCGCGGTCAAGTTCGACGACGGTCAGGTTATCTACAGCTTCGGCTACGGGTTCGGTTAAGGCACCAAGGCCTGGGCCGATCTCGACCATCACATGGTGATTATCGGGGGCAATTGCGCCCACAATGCGGTCAATCACATTGCCGTCGGTAAGGAAGTTTTGTCCGAAACGCTTTCTGGCCGTGTGGCCTAAATGTACTTTGTTGCTCATTAATAATGTAATCGTTTAGTTCTTTGAGGATAACTCAATGGCTTTATTCAGAGCACACACAAAGCTGCCAATATCGGCTTTGCCTGTACCCGCGAGTGTGAGCGCCGTACCATGGTCAACCGAGGTACGAATATAGGGTAAACCTAAGGTGATGTTTACCGATTTGCCAAATCCTTGTGACTTGAGAACGGGAAGTCCTTGGTCATGGTACATGGCCAAGACGACATCGGCGTCCTGTAAATATTTAGGTTGGAACAGGGTATCGGCCGGTAATGGGCCGACAATACTCATCTGGAACTCTTCTCGCAACTCGTTGAGTGCAGGAATAATCACGTCGATTTCTTCACGTCCTAAATGGCCGTCTTCACCTGCGTGTGGATTGAGGCCACAAACATAAATTTTCGGTGAAACTATGCCAAATTTGCTGATGAGATCGGCATGTAAAATCTTGATAATATGTTGTAGGCGTTGACGCGTTATCGCTTTTGCAACATAGGCCAGTGGAATATGTGTGGTCACGAGTGCCACTTGTAATCCCGGCGTTGCCAGCATCATCACCACATCTGGGCAATTTGCTTGATGGGCAAAAAACTCAGTATGGCCACTAAAGGAAATACCCGCTTGATTGATAATGCCTTTGTGTACCGGACCTGTCACGA
Organism: Shewanella sp. SP2S2-4; assembly: GCF_031932025.1. Classification (NCBI taxonomy): domain Bacteria; kingdom Pseudomonadati; phylum Pseudomonadota; class Gammaproteobacteria; order Alteromonadales; family Shewanellaceae; genus Shewanella; species Shewanella sp. SP2S2-4. The sequence continues at coordinate 48,965 of NZ_JAUOER010000024.1, read as the reverse complement.
CAGCATCAAACTCGCCGCTCATGTTTTTCTCGCCCGCATAACGCAAGGTTTCAACTACATAAGTGCTGTTTTGCTCATCGAGCTGACCGCAAATCGATTCGGTCACTAGCTTGAAAGGGGCAATGGTTAATGTGCCCGCTTCTTGCGGTTTAGGCGCTTGATTTGGCTGGTAAGGGCGGAAAGTCACTTGCAAACCGAGTCGTTTAGCACGGCTGGTTAATAATTCTGGATCCGCACAAACGACTAACTCAGCAGGCCAAGCCTGCTGAGCGAGTTGTACGACTAAATCGGGGCCAATACCTGCGGGTTCACCAGGGGTAACGGCAATACGTTTAGTGCTCAATTAACATTAACCTCGATTGGTCTCTGGCTGGAAGATTTCAATGTATGCGTCTGAACGCATTTCGTCTAGCCAGTTTTGCAGTTCTTCGTTAAATTTGCGACGGAAGATCAACTGGTGCGCACGGTTGCTGTTGAATTGATCTGTGGCATCGGTTTTTCTGCGTTCTTCTAACTGAGTGATATGCCAACCGTGGGTGGTACGGAACGGCTCACTAATCTGGTCGGTTTTTAAGCTATTAAGAGTTTGAGCAAACTCAGGCACGTAAATGCTTGGTTCTGCCCAACCTAATTCGCCGCCTTTAGTGGCTGAACCAGGATCTTCAGAATATTGACGCGCTAGGTCTTCAAACTTAGCTTCACCTGAGCGAATTTGTTTCAGGAATTGCTCAAGCATAGCTTTAGCACGGTCTTCCGACAGAATTGGCGATGGCTTAAGCAAAATGTGGCGCGCTCTGACTTCTTCGATTTCTTTGGTTTGTAGGCCACGAGCATCCATGATCTTGATGATATGGAAACCTGCACCACTCTTAATTGGACCGATAATGTCGCCTGTTTTCGCGCCGTTGATCACTTCGGCAAACAGGGTTGGCATTTCGTTGATGTTCATGTAGTCCCAAATACCACCTTCGAGTGCTTTAGGACCCGAAGAAGACGCGATAGCAGTACGGCGGAAATCTTCACCACTCTTCAAACGCTCCAAAACGATATTGGCACGTTTACTCGAGGATTCCAGTTGTTCACTGGTTGGATTACTTGGCACGTCAATCAGGATGTGGCCAATTTGATATTCCACATCTTTCATCCCTTGTTCTTGGATGAGTTTGACTAGGCTGGTAATTTCCTGTGGTGACACTTGGATACGGCGTTGTACTTGAATACGTTGAATTTCACCTAGGGTGATTTCTTCGCGCAACTGCTCGCGGTATTGGCTGAAGCTTAACCCTTCGCTTTCAATTTTCTGTTGCATCTGGGCCACAGACATTTTTTGTTCGCGCGCGATGTTTTCAATCGCTTGGTCTAATTGTAAGTCACCAATATGCAGGCCGATACGATCTGCCATTTGTAGCTGTAAACGGGTCAAGATCAAACGTTCGATCACCTGAGTGCGCAGGGCACTGTCGGAAGGTAACGATTGGTTTGCCGTTTTAGCATTGGCTTTAACAGTGTCAATCATGTTAGCGATTTCACTTTCGAGCACTATGCCGTCGTTAATTTGGACCGCAACGCGGTCGAGTGGCTGAGGTGCGGCCAATGTAGGTTGGCTGATAGCGAGTGCAAATAAAGCAAAAATCAGATGTTTACTGGGTTTCATCCACAAAATCCTTGGCACGTTCTAAGGTCAGGTTCGACGGCTTAATTGAAATAACTTTACCATTTATATCGAAATTACAGCGAGTTGCCCTAATGTAATTTTTTGGCGATGCATTTGAGTGCATGGTTAACCCTTTAGGTCCGCTTTTATTAGCGTTAGCAAAAGGCAAACGGTAAGGCACTCATTAACCTGTTTGGACTCTCAGTCCTTGTTGAGGTTCAGCAATCTATCACAATTCTTTGCTAATTCCTCAGATAAAGCGGTTTTCTGTAGTTAAACAGGCCGTCATTGAGCATATCTGATACGCCTAATGGGCCAGAACCACCGAGTCCTTTAATGACTAAGTTCAGGTAGAAGCCGCTTTCAAATTGCTCACGGGAGTCGATAGCAGCAGAGCCTATGTTGTCGTCATAATTGGTTTTAATGCGGTAGTGATAACTAAATCGCACCGCATAACAGCATGATTCGTATTGAATACCTGTGTAGGTTTCAATGCCGCGGCTTTCGTTTAAGTCATAATACCAATTACCCACGAAATAGAGATCGTCACTGATAGGCCAAGCACCACGAACGCCCGCTTGGGAGATGTTCACAGTATCATTGGTATTGGAGTTCAATAAATCAGGAACATAACGATAACTAAATTGCAGTAATTTGTTCGCTTCGGGTCTGAAGTCTAAAGTGACTTCCGTTTTTTTATTTTCGCTGGTGTTGGTGTCGTACTGAATTGCCGCACCCATGTACCAATTATTCGTTAAACGTGTATCTAACTCGGCGGCTAGTACTGATGTAGATTGATTTGATTCAAAAATATTGTCTTCATAACCGACTTTACTGTCTTGCAAGTAAAAAATTTGCCCTAGGCTAAATTTAGTCGCTTCTTGGTTGTGATCGTCGAACAAGCGAGTTGTTAAACCAAGCGTAATTTGATTCGCATCGGAGATCCGATCCAGCCCCGAGAAGCGGCGATCACGGAATAGACCAAAATAGTCATCCTGCAATTGGGCCGTATCATAAATACCTATACCACGTTGGTCTTCGTAGCCGACATAAAGATATTGGAATTGCGGTTCGAGTGTTTGGCGATAGTTTTCATCGAAAAGCTCAGTAAAACGTTCGAAATTAATCTGACCATTAATCCGTACCTGTGGAATGGTTCGGCTTACTGTGTCGTCCAGATCTTCATTAGGATCGTTATTCTGTTGCCAATAATTGGTCTGCATTAACTTCACTTGGCTGGTGAGTGAGCCCGAAGGTCCGTGAATCGGCAGAGTCACGCTCGGGGCCATATGTAAACGCGTCGCCGTATTTACATTGTTGTCTTGATGGGCAAAATTAGTTAGCTCCGAATTAAAACCAAAATCTAAATTGTTCCAGAAATCGGCGGCACGATAGTTAAAGTTGACCTGAGGCATCACCTGATACGGTTTTTCATCTTCACCGAGTACTTTAATGTCTTGGACTCGAGTGCTGATATCCCAGTTACTTTCGAAGTAGCTGATTTCACCTATGCGCGACAATTGGTTGTCAGTAGCACGGTTCACATCTGACTTTAAGTCATTGAAATAGTTGTTGTCTGACACATCAGTAAAATTAGCTAAAACACGCCAATTTTTGTCAATAGCCCCTTGATGTTGCCAGTTATACAGGTAGCGATTAGGACTGCCACTGATCAATTGATCGTTGCCAAGGTATTCAAAATTGACTCGGCCTTTCTGGGCATCACCGGCTAGATAACCAAACTCAGTCTTAGTGAATAATCCACGGTTAGACATATAGTTAGGTGTAAAGGTTAAATCATATTCAGGGGCAATGTTCCAGTAATAGGGCGCTGAAAATTCGACGCCATTGGTAGTACTGGTGCTAAAGCTGGGGTAGAGGAAACCCGACTTACGTTTATCAGAAACCGGCACTGTCATGTAGGGAATGTAGAATACAGGCACACCGCCGACTCTTAATTTGGCATTCCAAATTTCGCCCCATTCTTCTTCACTGTTGATCTTAATTTTTTCGGCTTCGAGCAGCCAAGACACATTGTCGGGTGGACAAGTGGTAAAGTTAGTATTGGTTAAAATTAAATTGTTATTGATGGTAATTTGCAGTTTCTCGGCATCGCCATGGACCTGTTGTCCATGCAGCCAATATTGTGCCCCTTTAAGGGTGGCACGATTGGAGCGCATTTGAGCTTGTAATGACTCGGCGGTAACAGTGAAGTTACTGTCTTGGAAGACTAAATTACCATTAGCATCAAACTGTTCGGTCGCTTGATCTAGAATCGCCTCATCGGCTGCTATGTGTCTATCGCCTTGGCTAAAAACCACATCCCCGCGGAAAATGGCTTGTTTGCCCATTTCTGCATCAGAGTTATCAGAGACTATACGAATTTTGTTGAGTTCGGCCGCACTCATCCCTTGGGTTTGAGATACGATACGGGGTACTGGCGGTTCGATTAAGCATTGAGATGCCGAAGCGGTTGGAGAGTCGTCTGCCAGGACTAATTGCGGTAACAGGCTCAGGGCCAGAAGGTATCGGATCTGCATCTTTAGGTCAGTAATTATGATTTCTTATTCTGGACAAGTATGGATGGGGAAAGTTGCAATTTACAAACGCAACACCGCTTAATAAATCTCTCAATTTCTTAGCTGTTTCCAAATTATATGCCAGCTATAATAAAGCAATTTTTCTTTAAGAGCCATGAAATGACTTTATCCGATCCGAGATTTCTTTCCCTAAATCAGTGGCTGAATGCATATTTTTCCGATGAGGTGACACCGATATTGATTTCCGGTGACGCAAGTTTTAGACGTTACTTTCGGATCACGACGCCCGATGCCACCTTTATCGCCGCCGATTCACCGCCACAATTGGTGCCCATCGCACCCTTTATCGCCTTATCTAATGCCTATGCCGCCGCGGGACTGACAGTTCCAAAAGTGATCCATGCCGACGCCGCCCAAGGTTTTATGCTGATGAGTGACTTAGGTGATACTCAGCTGTTATCTGTGCTTAACGTGCAAAACGTGGCTGACTATTATCGTCAGGCACTCGATTTACTGCCGCAAGTGGCCTCTGTGGTTGCAAGTCAGCATTTTGATAGTGGCCTAGTTGAGCCCTTACCGCTGTACGACGAAGCCTTTGTTCGCCGTGAATTGCACATCTTTACTGAGTGGCTACTCGGCACTCATCTTAATTTGTCATTGGACGAGTCAGAGCTGCAAATGCTAAGCGATAGCTTCGATCTGCTCGTTGATAATGCCCTTTCGCAACCTAGCGTGGGGATGCACAGAGATTTCCATAGCCGCAATCTTATGCTGCAAGCAGGTAAATTGTGCGTAATTGATTTTCAGGATGCTGTCGTCGGCCCTGTGACCTACGACGCGGTATCGCTATTGCGTGATTGTTATATTCGCTGGCCGCAGCCGTTAGTCGCAGACTTGATGCAATACCATTATCAGCAAGCACTCGCGCTAGGCTTCATTCCCGCACTGACTACTTTGGAACAATACCAAACTTGGTTTGATCTCATGGGCTTGCAGCGTCACATCAAGGCGGTGGGGATTTTTGCACGGTTAAATTATCGTGACAGTAAACCTGCGTATATGGCGGATATTCCACTGACATTAACGTATATTGTCGACATTGCCATGCAGTATCCCGAACTCGTGCCATTTGCACGCTGGTTGACTCTTCGCGTGTTGCCTGCGTTTACAGCTAGCCACTCTTTATCTGAGGTGAAGCAATGAAAGCCATGATCTTGGCCGCCGGACGAGGTGAGAGGTTAAGGCCGTTAACGGACAATTTGCCTAAACCTATGGTGCCAGTATTAGGTAAACCGTTGATTGTTTACCATATTGAAAAACTTGCCGCGTTAGGCATAGTCGATATCGTCATCAACCATGCTTGGCTAGGGCATAAATTAGTTGAGGCGCTGGGCGATGGTAGTGCTTTTGGGGTGCAAATTCGCTATAGCGCCGAAGAGAGTGCGCTCGAAACCGGCGGCGGCATTAAACGGGCTTTGCCTTTGTTGTGTGAGAGTGAAAAGGGTGAAAGTGATGAGCCCTTTTTGGTTATTAATGGTGATGTGTTTATTGATACCTTACCGCCAATCACGCAGCTTGCTGCCGATACGCTCGCTCATTTGTGGCTAGTGCCTAATCCTGAGCAGCATCCAAATGGCGATTTTGCCTTGAGTAGTAATCGAGTGCAGGAGCTTGGTGAGACTAAGTTCACTTTCTCTGGCATAGGTATTTATCGGTCTTCGTTGTTTAATCAGACGCCGCAGGGGGCGTTTGCACTCGGTCCGTTGCTTAGAAAGCAAATGGCCCAAGGCCGAGTCAGCGGCGCGCTGTTTCACGGGCTTTGGTGCGATGTTGGCACGATTGCACGCCTGCAAGGGCTCGAACTGAGATTACAAAGCAATACCTAAATATCTGTGCTTGCTTATCCATAGGATAGTGCTGGCACATCAAATACATTATAGAAATCAGGATATAAGATGCGTTTTTGGGGTAAGTTTTTTGGGTTTATCATTGGCTTTATGTTCGGCCGCATCTTTGGTGCTTTGCTCGGCTTGTGGCTCGGACACCTCTACGATAAGCGCGCGGCTTCTGGCGTGGGGTTTCGCGAGGTTCTAGGGCAGGCTAAGAATCGCCAAGCGATCTTCTTTAACACTACCTTTGCGGTGATGGGGCATGTGGCGAAAGCGTCGGGACAGGTGACTGAAACCGATATTCGCATCGCGACCTTGTTAATGGATCAAATGCGCTTAACCGGTGAAGCCCGTAAAGAAGCGCAGCAGGCGTTTCGCGAAGGGAAATCGGCGGATTTTGATCTGCGTAGCAGCCTACAAGCTTTCCGTGTGATTACCATGGGCCGCAAAGAGTTAGTGCAGATGTTCATCGAAATTCAGATCCAAACGGCATTGTCCGACGGTGAACTGGATCCCGCTGAACACGCTATCTTGATGACGATTGCCCAAGAGTTAGGTTATGGTCGAGCACAGTTAGATGAATTACTGAAGCGCTGGCAGGCGGAGTTTCGCTTTCATCAGACCTCAGGTGGCAACAAAACATCGATTACCGATGCTTACAGTTTGCTGGGGATTACTAACGAAGCCAGCGACCAAGAAGTTAAGCGAGCTTACCGTAAGTTGATGAACGAACATCATCCCGATAAGTTAGTCGCTAAGGGATTGCCGCCGGAAATGATGGAGCTGGCAAATCGTAAGGCACAGGATATTCAAGCGGCCTATGACAGAGTCAAGTCTGAGCGCGGTATGCGTTAGTCTTGATTGCTTTGGATTTTATAAAAGATAAGGAATTCATTATGAAAAACACGCATAGCCTGTTGCTGTTGGCGAGTTTGCTCCCTGTGACTATGTCCGCGCAGGCCGAGGTGTTTGTCGCACCTTTTGGCGGTTATAGTCTGGGTGGCGGTCAATTTGATGTTAATCAAATTGACATCAACGCAGATCAAACGGGCGACAAGAAAAATGTGAAGGTCGAGGAGTCGAGTCATTACGGCCTGATGCTGGGTATTGGCACGAATGATCCCGGTAATATTTATCTTTTATACAGCCACCAAGCCTCTGAACTCAAAAGTGGTGGTTTGTTTACGCCCGATCGCCTTACCTCATTAGACTTAGATTACATCCACTTAGGCGGCACTTTATATTTTCCCCGTGGCGATATTCGACCCTACGTCACCGCAAGTGCAGGGATCACCCGCATGCTGCCTGACGCTTGGTCGAGTGAAACGCGTTTCTCTATGGGGATTGGCGGTGGGGTAGAGTATCAAGTCACTCAACACTTTGGTTTGTTTGCAGATATCCGCGGTTACGCGACGTTTATCAACAGCGACAGTTCGTTGTTTTGCAATGAAGATGAATGCCTATGGCACATTACGTCGGATGTGATGTGGCAGGCGCAGGCTAACCTTGGGCTCAAAGTCAGCTTTTAGCACTAACACATCGTTTTAAAAGGAGATTTAGCGACATGAAGATAGTAGTACTCGATGGCGAAACTTTAAATCCTGGCGATCTCAGTTGGCAATCCTTGACTGAACTAGGCGAGTTTACGTGTTTCTCCCGCACTGCGGGCGCCGAAGTTGTCGTACGTGCTCAAGGTGCTGAGATCATTCTCACCAATAAAACGCCGCTTAATGCTAAGACTCTGGCGCAACTTCCAGCACTTAAATATATAGGTGTACTGGCAACGGGCACTAATGTTGTCGATATCGCGGCAGCTAAAGCGCAAGGCATAGTGGTGACAAATGTGCCCGCCTATGCGCCCGATGCCGTAGCGCAGATGGTGTTTGCCCATATACTGCATCACACCCAAGCCGTGGCAGCCCATCATCAAGCTGTGGTCGATGGTCAGTGGGTGAACTGCCAAGATTTTTGTTTCACCTTAATGCCGCTGCAATCCTTAAAAGGCAAGACTTTAGGTTTAATAGGTTATGGTGATATCGGCCAGCAGGTTGGGACGCTCGCCCTTGCATTCGGGATGAAAGTGCTCGTCAATACCCGCTCTGTTATCAAAGACTTGCCCCAAGGTGCCACTTGGGTACCGCGTGATACTGTGCTGAGCGAATCAGATATTATTTCGCTGCATTGCCCGCTTACCCCTGAGACTGAGCAATTTATCAATCAGCAAGCACTCGCCTTGATGAAGCCTAATGCGCTGCTGATTAATACGGCGCGCGGTGGATTAATTGATGAGGCCGCGCTTGCAGCAGCGCTTTTGCAAAACCGCTTATTTGCCGGTGTCGATGTGTTATCGACCGAGCCGCCCAGTGCGGATAATCCCTTGTTGCATGCGCCGAATATCAGCATTAGTCCCCACAACGCGTGGGCGACTAAGGAAGCGAGACAAAGTCTACTCAATATTGCCGTGGCGAATGTGCACGGTTATTTGCAGGGGGAAGTGATTAACTGCGTGAACAAGTAAAGCGGTATGCGTCTTTCTCTCTTTTCATCATATCGACGTTAAGAGAGAAAGACCTGAATGGTTAGTTATTTTTAGTCTTTCTTCTACGCATCCACCACACACCAATCAATCCAGTGATGACTAATACGCCAAATACAACGGGCTTTTTCAGCTTGTGGTACAGGGCGTTCCATTCTGCAATTTCATTGGCTTGCGCTCGTTTTACTGCACCGTCAAAATCGGGGGCTTCACACTGCATACCAAAGTTTTCGGCCCAAGGCACAAAGGGGCCGTTGGCGACGTATTTTTTGTAGTAGCGTAGGGCAAGTTCTTGATCTCGATACAATACCCAACCTGTGGCTTGGCAGAGTAGCGCGGCGTAGGCTTGGCTGTTGTGGGGCACATGATCCGATGCCTTGTTGGCCAGTTCCGCCGCCGTGTAGCGATAATGAAAGCGTTTATCGGGAACGGCTTGGCTGGCGCTTAACCGCAGCTGTTCTTTCTCGGCCAATTTGCTCGGTTCATTCCAATCGCTTAGATCGAATACCCCTTGGTAGATAGCGTAATCTGGGGCTAATTCAAACCCTAAGATTTCCATACCTTGATGGCGGGCAAGTTCGGCTGCAGCCCAATAGGCCTTAGCGCTATCAATGCCTGTTGCATTTTTCGCCGCGTTCAGCTCAGTACCGTAGGCGAGGGCGCTGGCATTAAGATTCGGATTAGGGAAATAAGCGGGCGCTTCGGCAATTGCGCCATCACGTAATAATCTGCGGCCCAGTAAATAGCGTAAGCGATTGTTAATCGGCTCTATATTATCGTACCAGTCGCTATCTTTAGGGTATTTGAAGGCGATAAGCGGCACATGCTCATCGACAAATAACTTAAGTTCAGCCGTGGTGAGCACGCGCTCCGCCACATAGGCGATGTCTTGCCTGTATTCGTCGCCGCTGGCGACTAAGTGATTGAGCGCATCGACATATTCGCCGCGCTCTAGTGATAACACCCCTTGCTCTGCGCGAATACGGCAGTAAGTGGCTATATCTTCATCGGCATTAATGGCTTGCTGCTGAGTCTCTTTGGCATCAACTGTGGCCAATGTTTCATTCGACTGTTTGGGGAAGTGACGCGCTGCCTGAGCATAGGCCTTGGCCGCTTCTGCTTGATCGCCCTTTTGTAGCAGTAATTTTGCGTTGAGCCACCAAGTGAGGCCGCTGGGTTTCGCGAGCGTCAATAGGCGCTCAGCACTGGCATAATCCCCTAGCTGGTAATAAATTGCCGCTAATTTATCGCCATGGTTGAGCTGTAAACCATCGGTTGGGAACACTTTGATGATTTCAGCTACCTTTGAGCCCATTTCCGAAAGCTGGCCATCGTAGGCAAATTCATTGGTGCTGCTTTGCCAATAGGCAATCAATAACTGCTGCACGCTTGTCTGTTGCAGCAACGGTTTCAGCTCAGCAATGTCTTTCCCCATCAAGGTGCGGCTTAACATCAATAAAGAATCATAACCGCCGCTATCGCCCTGTACTGATTGGGTGGCATAGAGCTCAATAGCCTTATTCAGTGCATCAGGGTTAAGCATCATTTGTAGCTCAGTACCATCTGCACCTTGATTGGTAACTTGTGGGCTCGGCTGGCCTTGGTGCAGCAGGATATAAGCCTGCTCACCTAGGCTTGCTAAGCTCAAACGCAGGGGATCAGCGGCGCCTTGGGCGACTTCGGTTTGCAATTGAGTCAGGTAAGCGTTGGCACGATTAAAGTGCTCAGGTTCCGCCGAGGTTTTACTTAAGATAAGCTCAATACGCGACAGCGAATAGAGTGCCCACAGGCTACGAGATGCGCGTTCGCTTTCTGGTAATTTAATGATTTTGCTGAAATAGTTACTCGCTCTATCATAATCTTTTGCCTCAAACGCCACGGCGCCTAAGGTGTACCAGGTCAGCGCTTGGGGCAGATCCTTATCCAACTTGGCGGCCATTTGTTCGGCCTCGATTGGGCCTGTCGCATCCCTTAGTGTGTTCACTAAGATCAAATGGGCTTCACTTAATTCGCTGTTTTCAAAAGCACGAGTTTGTGACAGATAACGGCTATGCACTTCATCCCACAGATATTCCTGCGCAGCTGGCGCATCTTGATACTGCCAAGGCAAAGGTTTTGCGAGGGAGGTTAGCTGCTGGCTGAAAGAGGTTTGCGGTAAATAACTGAGATTACTCTGTCTGTCTTGAGTCAATTGCAAAGGGAAGTCGGGGCCGCAGGCCAATAGCATTGGCGAAAATAGGCTTAAACAGATAAGCGTGGTCTTTTTAAGCATAAAAGCCCGATTGGATTTTGCCATTGTGGACGATGATGTTGGCTTATGGCGCATAAATTCCCTGTAAATATAATGACTCACAACGTGCCCAGCCTATCACTTTCTGGCCGCCAGGGTTGAGCATGTGTTTTTGAGTTTGTTTGTGTGCTTGCGGCATTGGCATGTTCGTCGCGCTTGGAGCAGTGTCAGTCGGCGCCAATGCGGCGATATTTTCAGCTCGCCACTGCCAGATTAACAGCCCATTTTTTTGTTTCACGCGATAGCCATTTTGCGCATCATACCCGCTGCAAGCTTGTCCCGCTAGGGACAAACTCGCGGGAATCTCACCGGCAATATTACCGCGATTAATTAAGCTCAATTGGAAGAGCTGTGGCTTGAGGATTTGTTGGCTTTTAGCTTTATTTTCAGTGGCCAATGTTGTTTGAATATCGTTATCGCTTGAGAGCACTAATTCAATCTTGGCGGTAAGCTCACCTTGCTGCGCCACAGCGATTAAGGTATCAAGTGGCCAAACCCTTTTATCTCCTTCCAGCGGCAGCCTGAACCAGATAATGCCTTTAAGCTTGGCATCAGTGCGGCTTTGCAGTTTGTGCACAAAAGCTTGTAACACTTGCGGATCTGCCATCAGTTCCTCAACAGCATGGGAGTCATTGAGTTGACCCCGTAGCGGTGTTTCACTCTCCACTTTATAACCTGAAGCTGTGCTGATGACCGCCGAGCCGTAAGCGGGGAGCGCAATAAGGTAAGGCACAGTGCTGATATTTGAGAGTTGCTGCACCCACTGCCAACCTTGAGTCGCATCGAATAGTCCGAGGCGTGGATCGCTTACGCTGTGAATTTGCAGCACGAGTTCATCAATATAAGTGAGCAATGCGGGGAAATCGGTGCTATTGAGCCAAGCGGGCAGGGCGGTAATGCTGAGTTTGAGCTCTGCTGGTAGCTGCGCTTTAAGCTTCTTAAGAAAATCCCGATAGGCGGGCAGTTTGCTGCTAGCGCTGTCGTGGTCGATTTCAACACCTGTGATGTGTGTGCCTTTTGCTTGCCAACTGTTAAGTACTTGGCTGATTTTATGGATCACTGCTTCATCATTTAAATGGCTCAGCTGGCCATCTAAGCGGATCACGGCGACTTTAGGTCTAGGATCGGCCTGAAGCCAAGCATGATTGACTGCGACTTCAAACCAAATATCAGCACCATTGGGTTTTGGGTGCGCTTGCAGCGCTAAAATACGTAATCCTTGGAATACCTCTTGGCTTTGCACTAATGCCGTTTGATTAGCGGGGCGCCATTGGCGCTGCCAGATATAGACTTCCTGCGAAAGTGGAGCACGAATAGCTGCGGATTCTGAAACGGCTTTTGTTGGGTAACTGGCATTTGGGTTTGCCGTGAGTTTGCTCGGTTCCGATGCGGGCTGACAGGCGCTCATGAATACGGCGGCGCTCAACAAAGCGAATAAGAACCATTGATTTCGGCTTATGTTTTTAACCAGATTGCCTATGCTCATACTACTGCTATCGATTCCGTTTTGAGTGAGGCATTACTATGCCCGAAAAAGCTCGCTTTTACATCGCGGTCAAACTTCTGATAATGCCCTTAAGCTTGGTTCTTCCTTGGGTGCCTTGTTAATCAATATCAGAACTCAGGTCTCAAAAATCAGGATCGACCTGAAAGCGCATCAGTTCACGGGTAACGGGATGCTGAAGCATCAATAAATCCGCATGCAGATGCAGGCGATTGGCGCGAGTGCCGTACAGGTCGTCACCGACAATCGGTGTATTTAGCCCCTCTGAGTGGGCGCAGTGAACTCTGAGTTGGTGGGTTCGGCCAGTTTTTGGGTACAGATATACGCGGGCTGTACGTGCCATTTCATCAAGTTGGCTCAATTCCCAATGGGTTTCGGCTGCTTTACCAAACTCATGGCAAACGAGTTGTCTCGGTCTATCGTCTAAATCACCACGCAAGGGTAAAGAGATGTTACCCGTCGCTTGCTCATTCGCCATTACCGCAGGAATTCCCGCCAAAAGTGCCGCATAACGTTTAGTCACTGTGCGCTGGATAAATTGTTTTTGCAGCTGTTTATGGGCATCTTTTGTCAGCGCGATCACCATTAATCCCGAGGTCGACATATCGAGCCTGTGGACGATAAGCGGCCCTGTGGCATGGGGGAAGGTTTGGCGGATACGCGAATACACTGAGTCTTCAATCTCTTTGCCGGGCACGGATAAAAACTCGGCGGGTTTGTTCACAATCGCCATCGCCTCGTCTTGATAGAGGATACTTAAGGTTTTGCCTTCGGCGGGGTTGGTCAGCAGCGGATTATCATCGACTACGAGTCCTTCAAGCATATGCCCCAAGATGGGTTGGCATTTTCGCAGGCAGGCGGGATAAAACTGCTTATGCTGGCGAATTTCTGATTTTGGCGGTGCACCCCACCAAAACTCTGCAATCGCCAAGGGTTTGAGGCCATGTTTAAAGGCGTAATGTAACAACTTGGGCGCAGCACATTCTCCCGAGCCTGCGGGCGGGGTTAACTCAACCGTGCCATTAAATATACCGTTAAGGCTCTTTTCTGTGCCTTTAATATTCAAAAAACGATACTGTTCAAATAACTTTTGCTGCAGCGCGGCCGAGAGCCGTTTGCGCTGTTGTCGTAACGTCTCGCGCTCATCTGTCAGTTGGCTTAGCGCTTGGCTGATGGTATGGATACGTTCATCCCAATAGCGTTTAATATCTCTTAACTGATTCTTTTCACTGATGCTTTCTTGGCTGAGCTTGGCTTCAGTTATTGCGTTTTCACGCAAGATCTCATCCGTCGGATTGGTAGCCAATTGGGCTGCGAGTTGATTGCGCTGCGCCTTGCGAGATTGGCGACCATCGATCATCACTTGTCTGTGGGCGGCAAGTTTGACTTGCGCTTGAGCCTGCTCAGTTTCTAGCTCGTTTGATAGCCTCGGAATGTCGGGATGATTTTCTACTGCAAACAGCTGCTCGTTAATTTGGTTGATTTGCAGATTTTCGGCGTGGAAAAAATTGTCCTTAGCCAGCATATCAAACACAGGTGGAACGAAGCGCGGCCAATGGTTTTGCTCGGCTAACTTGCCCGAAAATGCCGACAAATAGCCCACTTCACCCTGTGCATTTTGCACCAGTAATACGCCGAACATCTTGCCAATGGCGCCAGTTAACTCACCCGTGAGGCCAAAGTTATGTTGCCAATCACTTTGAGTCTCAAGGTGTTGTTGTAATTCGTTGGCTGCAAGCACGCACAGCGGATGCGGTTCGTAATAGAAAGGAAAGGTAAAACGCTGCGGCAGGGCATAGGCATCAATGGCTTGTGTGAAAGAGGTAAAGCAAGAAGGCTGAAGATGCATTGGTTTCTACTACTTTTGGTTTCTATTACTAATGGATTTTTGCTGCTGGAGTTTACTTAGATCACGTTCGAATTAAGCCACAGCTCGAAATCAATCGTCTTAATAAGCGCTCGCAATAAAAAGCTCTGAACAACTCGCCCGAAATTACGCTCAGACCACAAGGTTTGTTTTGCTTGGCGTGCAATCTTAGGCCACAAGACAAGGGGGCTAGTTTACTCTGTCGGTTTGGGTGGGTCACTTTTTATTGGTAAAGGTTCTTGATGCTGTACTGTGTGCATTGGAAAAGGGAAATGGCGTTGAAGCGCATTTCCCTTTGATTTGTCGCTTGTGCTTGAAGCCAATTTAGAACCGATAAAACAGTTTAAAAGATGACCTTCACTTTACTGGCGCTATCGAGTGCTTTGCTTATTGCGCTGTCGATATCGATATCACGGGCAAGCGCGACACCTAAGCGGCGGCGGCCATCGATATCGGGTTTGGCGAATAATCTCAGCTGAGTGTTAACGGCCTCTAATGCGGCGGCAATGCCTTGGTAGCGGATATTGCTCGAGATGCCTTCGGCCAAAATCACCGCCGAGGCGCTTGGGCCATGCTGATGGATATTGGGGATGGGCAGACCCAGAATCGCTCTCACATGCAGGGCAAATTCCGATAAATCTTGGCTGATAAGTGTCACGAGCCCTGTGTCATGTGGTCTTGGTGAGACCTCGGAGAAATACACTTCATTGCCTTTAACAAACAGCTCTACGCCAAATAATCCATACCCGCCAAGGGCTTCGACGACTTTGCTCGCGATCGCTTGGGATTTTGCTAACACTTCATCTGACATGGCTTGTGGCTGCCATGACTCACGGTAATCGCCATCTTCTTGTCTGTGGCCAATGGGCGCACAAAAGTGAATGCCGTTGACTGCGCTGATGGTTAACAGGGTGATCTCATAGTCGAAGGGAATAAAACCTTCGACTATTACGCGACCGCCGCCGGCGCGGCCACCTTCTTGGGCGTATTGCCATGCTTTATGGCTGAGGGCGATATCGCGAATAACACTCTGGCCTTTGCCCGATGAACTCATCACTGGCTTAACCACACAGGGCGCGCCTATCTCGCTAATCGCTTGATTAAATTCGGTTTCAGTATCACAGAAAAAATATGGAGAAGTCGGTAAACCTAAGGTTTCAGCGGCGAGGCGACGAATCCCTTCTCTGTCCATAGTGAGCTTAGTTGCCCGAGCTGTGGGGATGATATTTACCCCTTCGGCTTCCATGTCCACTAAGGTTTGGGTGGCGATGGCTTCAATTTCTGGGATGACTAAGTGCGGTTTTTCTAACTCGATAACTGCACGCAGGGCTTTAGCATCGAGCATATTGATCACATGGGAGCGATGGGCAACTTGCATGGCGGGGGCGTTGGGGTAACGGTCAACGCCAATCACTTCAACGCCTAAGCGTTGCAGTTCAATGGCCACTTCTTTGCCAAGTTCACCGCAGCCGAGCAACATGGCGCGACGTGCGCCCTCAGTGTAGGGAGTGCCTATCATGTGTGATTCCTTTATTCGCAGTTGTAGGGATTGCGTCATGGCGCGCAATTTAGCCATGAGTTTAACGCGAACGGCACATTAGAGCATGATGTAAATAAACAAGTGTGCTTTAGATCACTGGGTTTGGTGTTAACACGATTCAATTTGACTTGGCTGGAAGTGATTGTTTTTTGTTGTTCTATAATGTTGTTTAGTTGTTAATTTTAGCCTTGAGATATTCAACTGTGTTTGTTTGATTAGTGATCATGATGATTGAGGGGATTCAAATGTTTTTAGATTACTTTGCGTTAGGGATTTTATTTTTTGTGGTTGTCGTTATTTTTTATGGTGTGATTGCTATCCATGATATTCCATACGAAATTGCCAAAAAGCGTAATCACCCACAGCAAGATGCGCTGCATATTGCTGGGTGGGTGAGTTTATTTACGTTACATGCTATTTGGCCATTTTTATGGATCTGGGCCACCTTATATCGAGAAGATCGTGGCTGGGGATTTGGTACTGTGATGAAACGAGAACAGGCGTTAGAGGAGGATGTGGGCACTTTACGTCAGACGGTAATAGCGTTACAAGCGAGACTTGAGCAATTAGAACAAGCAAGCGCCGCTGTTGAAGAGCCGAATACTACCAATAAAGTCGAGGTCTAAAATGGATCTATTGCTGATACTGACCTATGCCGCCATTTGTATTGTTATTTTTAAAGTGTTTAAAATCCCGCTGACTAAATGGACTGTGCCTACTGCCGTTTTGGGGGGCGTGGTGCTCATTGGTGCCTTAATACTGCTAATGAACTATAACCATCCTTATTCACGTTTTGCTCGGGAATATTTTGTCACCATTCCTATTACCCCTGCGGTAAAAGGGTTAGTGACTCGTGTTGAAGTGCAGCCAAATACTCCTGTTAAACAAGGAGATGTACTTTTCCGAATTGATCCCACCCCCTTTGAGGCCGTAGTAAAGCGTAAGCGTGCCGCGTTAGTCGCTGCCGAGTTAGAAGTGCCACAGCTCGCCGCCGCATTGGAATCGGCTAAAGCCAATGTTGAGCGAGTCAATGCTGATAAAGACCGTAATAAGTCTGCCTATGAACGCTATGAAAGCGGTCACCGAAAAGGAGGCGCTAATTCTCCCTTTACCGCATTGGAATTGGATAATAAACGCCAACTGTATCTTGCTTCTGAAGCGCAGTTAACTGCCGCTAGATCAGAAGAGTTACGGATGAGGCTTGCCTATGAGTCTAATATTGATGGCGTTAATACTAAAGTGGCTGGCTTGCAGGGAGATTTAGCGAGCGCACTCTATGATTTAGAGCAGACCATAGTACGGGCACCCGCTGATGGTATCGTCACCCAAATGGCGCTCCGTCCAGGGGCTATGGCTGTGCCTTTACCGTTAAGGCCCGTGATGAGTTTTATCCCTGATGAGCAACGTTATTTTGCCGGAGCCTTTTGGCAGAATTCTCTACTGCGCCTGAAAGAGGGCGACGAGGCCGAAATTATTCTCGATGCCGCGCCAGGGAAAGTGTTTAAAGGCAAAGTGGCGAAAGTGCTACCTGCAATGGCTGAAGGTGAAATCCAAATGGGTGGTGTATTAGCGTCCTCCAGTCGTCTGTTTCAAAATGGTCGAGTGGTTGTTTTGATTGATATCGATGACGACGCTATTCGTAAAGAGTTCCCTGCTGGAGTGTCAGGCCAAGTGGCTATTTACACTGAACACTTTCACCATGTGGCTGTAATGCGTAAGGTATTACTCAGGATGCAAGGCTGGTTGAATTACTTATTTTTTGATGGACATTAGTGCCTAAACCGTTAAATCTTGTTTGTTGAGCACTTTGTTCAGTTCAGTGTAAAGGTTGGTGTAAAGTCCAGTTCGCTGAACTTTTTTGTGGCAATTTTTAGGTTAGTTAAAAGGGATGTGAACGACATGCAAGATATTCGCGATTTAACCTCAGTGCTGCGCTCCAATACGCCAATCGTAGTGATTGAAACCTATGAAGAATATCGCGTGGTCGAGTTACTTAAACGGGTCGCCAGTGTGCTTTATCAACCTGTGTTTACTTGGAGCATTACCCAAGGTTTAGCACGGGTCGATAAACCTATGGCGGCGCAAAAGTTTAATAGCGAACCCACAGATTTGCTTGGGCAAATTAAATCAACCTCGCAGCAGGGGATTTATGTACTGTGCGACTTTCATCCCTTTGTGATTGATGCGCCAAAAAATGTCCGTTTACTCAAAGAAATCGCCCTCGAGTACGAGACACTGCAACACACATTAGTGCTGGTGAGCCATGCCTTTGATATCCCGCCCGAAATCAAACGTTATTGCGCCTATTTTCAATTAACCTTACCAAGCACAGTGCAATTGCAAAACCTGATTTACCTTGAGGTCGATAAAATTCGTCACCAAGGCACGCCGTTATTGGTCGATGATACCGCTGTGGTCAAATTGGCTGAGAATCTGCGGGGCGTGACCTTAGACGATGCCCGCCGTTTGGTGCGCAAAGCCATAGTCGATGATGGCGCTATTACCTTGTCAGATATCGATGCCATCAATAAAGCCAAGTTTCAGTTACTCGACTTAAATGGTGTGCTGCAATTTGAATACGACACCAGTGATTTTTCGCAGATCGCCGGGCTGCATAATCTAAAAAAATGGCTCAAGCAACGTGTACCTATCGCGGCTGTCAGCACCCTTGACCAAGCCGATAAGCCTACTTCTGTGCAACACACTAAGGCGCTCGATGCGCCCAAGGGCATTTTGCTGCTCGGCGTACAAGGCAGTGGTAAGAGCCTCGCGGCTAAGGCGGTTGCGGGCGTTTGGCAGCGACCTTTGCTCAGACTTGATATGGCAGCCCTATATAACAAATACATAGGTGAAACTGAGAAGAATCTACGGCATGCACTGGAGCTTGCTGGCATGATGTCGCCCTGCGTGCTTTGGATAGATGAAATTGAAAAAGGCTTAAGCGGCAGTAGCAGCGATGAGGGCACATCGACGCGGATACTCGGCACCTTACTCACTTGGATGGCGGAGCGTAAATCTGAAGTGTTTGTGGTGGCGACCGCCAATGACATTCAAGCTCTGCCGCCAGAATTGATGCGAAAGGGCAGGATGGATGAAATCTTCTTTGTCGATTTACCCGACGAAGCTATACGCAAAGCCATCTTCTTAATCCACTGTCAGCGCCGCGGAATCGATGTGGCGAGCTTAGATCTCGCTCAATTATCGGCCCGCAGCCAAGGATTTTCCGGCGCCGAAATCGAACAAGCGGTTATTGCTGCCATGTATACCGCAAGAAGCGTTGAGCGCAGTGTTGAACAAGTGTTACTACTCGAAGAACTCAGTAAAACTCGGCCTTTATCTGTGGTCATGAGCGATAAAATCAATGCGCTACGACAATGGGCCGCAGGCCGAACCGTGAATGCCCATGAGTAAGATTTTTTGCTTCATGCCATGAGTGTTAACTAGCATTTTTAAACGCTATATTGGCTTAGTTATTTTCGACATTCCCAAGGTACTGTTATGAATGATGAGTCGTTTTAATGGATATTAGTGATACAAGGATAAGAGATTGAAAAGTATATATGAACTGATTGATATCGAAGACTCTGGCATAAAAGTAGTCAATGAAATGGTTGCTGGTGCAGAGCATTGTGTAGAGATACTGCCGCCTTCAAAGGATCGGGTTGAAGTACTTGAACCCCTTCAGGTATCGACTCGTTCGGTATTAGGAGCTATTGCCTATGAAACCGGTGGGATTTTGATCGACAATGGATGGATTCGATTTTTCGGCTCTGGACATGAAAGATTGTCTAGAAACCTTACTGATTGGGATAGAAGTGCACATTATCTGTTAGTGGCGAATGACGTAGTTGGTGGATTTTTTGCTATCAACGGCGGCGGGTTAGGCGCAGATGTTGGAAATATATACTATTGGTCGCCAGATTCAATTCATTGGGAAGGGTTAGAAATCGGGTTCACAGATTTTTTTCAATGGTCAGTTACAAAGAGAATCAATGAGTTTTATGCGAGTTTAGGTAAAGAGCGCTTTCAAAAAAACTATTCACAGATAGCTACAGATAAATGCCTGAGCTTTTATCCATTTTTATGGGCGAAAGAAGGTTCTATTGAAATAAGCAGCGTGAAAGTGGTGTCAGTTGATGAAATGTATAGGCTGAAATTGGAATTATTAACCTCGGTTAGTTAATTCGTTTACCCGCTGATTTTATGAGTACTTCTGCAATAATTATTTGTTATAAACATCTAATGTGTTGATTACTAGATATAAATTTGCTTATCAGCTCTATTGATTCAACATGGATGGGCTGTATATGCCATCCATAATTAACTTCGGAGGGGACAGCGCCAAGATCTAGCTGACGGTTTTGGCTGTATCTTGGGTTTTCTCGTTACCGCTTGCATCAAAAATCAAAGCAGTCGCTATCACACCAAATGAATGCTTTGCTTTTTGTGTCGACAATATCTCTCTGAATGGTTTGAATTTTGGCGGTATCACTGCCCAGTGATACCGCTAATATTGCTGATTTCAACCTTGATTATTAGATATCAAAGGCGAGGCTGCCCGGTGCCAGGAATGGCCAGCTTAGACGCGTTGGCGAGCTTTCACCCTGCGCCCCAAAGAAGTAACCGGTTCTTGGGGTGGCGTAAACCATACTGCCTTTTTGTAACCCGAGTTCATGCAGGTTATGGTGGGTGAACTTGGCTTCCCACAACTCTTCGCTATGCCAGCCGTGTGGGGCTAATTCCAGTCTGACTTCGGCGCCAATGGGGGTCATGGAGACAATATCGAACGGCAAATTGGCCTGACTATTAGGCTTGTTTGACAGCGATAATTCGTGGCTGCGAACATAGAGCACGCCATCTTGCTGCAGTGTTTGTTGTTCTGGTGGCGTCAAAAATGCTTGGCCATTTTCCCAACGCTTTTGTTGCCAACTGGCTTCAAAGACATTGACGTTACCAAGAAAATCAAACACAAAGCGACTATTGGGATGCGAGTATAACTCAGCTGGTGTATTAATCTGCTCGATATGACCATTGCTCATCACCACCACTCTATCGGAGAGTTCAAGCGCTTCATCTTGATCGTGGGTCACAAACACGCTGGTGAATTTTAATTCCTCATGCAGGCTGCGTAGCCAGCGGCGTAGTTCTTTACGCACTTTGGCATCCAAGGCACCAAAGGGTTCGTCGAGTAGCAAGACTTCGGGTTGCGTCGCGAGTGCACGGGCCAACGCAATTCGCTGTTTTTGTCCACCCGAAAGCTGTTCAGGATAGCGCTGCGCGAGATGGCCTAGTTGCACTATTTCCAGCAGTTGGGTCACGCGTTTACGTATTTCTGCCGCTGAAGGTTTTTGCTTTTTAGGCATAACTTCGAGTCCAAAGGCGACGTTATCGGCGACCGTCATATGACGAAACAGCGCATAGTTTTGAAACACAAAGCCCACGCGTCTTTCACGCACATGCACTTGGGTGACATCTCGGTCACCGAAATAAATGTTGCCGCTATCGGCTCCCTCGAGCCCAGCAATAATCCGCAATAACGTGGTTTTACCTGAACCAGATGGTCCCAGCAGACCAATCATTTCCCCTTCTTGAATATCAAGATCCAGCGGGGAAAGTGCCTGAAACTTGCCAAATTTCTTGGAAATATTAGTAAGACGAATACTCATAGTTGACTCTGCTCTTTATTGTCATTGGCGGATAAACTGCGTTGTTGTCGCCATTCAACGACGGCTTTTAGCATTAGGGTCACTAGCGCAATCAGGGCGAGTAATGACGCGCTCGCGAAGGCGGCTTCGGCCTGATAATCTTCGTACAATAACTGCACATGTAAAGGTAAGGTATTGGTTTCGCCGCGAATGTTGCCAGAGACAACCGCGACGGCACCAAATTCTCCTACGGCTCTGGCATTGGTGAGGATCACACCGTAAATCAGTGCCCACTTGATATTAGGGAGCGTCACTCGGCGGAAGAGTTGCCACCATGAGGCACCGAGGATCACTGCGGCTTCTTCTTCCGATGCGCCCTGTTGTTGCATCAATGGAATGAGTTCTCTGGCGACAAAGGGACATGTGACAAAAATGGTGACTAACAGTATTCCCGGCCAAGCAAACATGATCTGCAGATCCTGCTCATATAGCCATTCACCCATCCAACCACTGTTGCCATAGAGCAGTAAATAGAGCAAACCTGCGACGACAGGGGAGACCGCAAACGGAATATCAATTAGCGTGATTAATAACTTGCGACCCGGGTATTCAAACCGAGTGACACTCCACGCCAGCATGATCCCGAACACTAAATTAATGGGGACAGTGAGCGCCGCAACCATCAGCGTCAAACCAATTGCATGCAGCGAATCTGGCTGACTTAAGTGGCCGATATAACGCTCCCAACCACCAACAAACGCTTGTTGAAAAATACTTACCAGCGGCAATAGCAACAATAGCAAACCTAAAAACACGGCGAGTGTAATCAGGCTCCATTTGATGAGAGGGGCTTCACCGACTCTTAAGGGCTTAAATGAGTTCATGTTTGCTCCTTATCGTCCATGAATGCGGCGCAGATAACGCGCCTGCCACAGGTTTATTAGCAGTAATAGCAGTAGTGAGGTCATCAGCACCACAGAGGCAATGGCACTAGCACCAGCAAAATCAAACTCTTGCAGGCGGACAAAGATCATTAACGATGTGATTTCGCTGATATAGGGCATGTTGCCCGCAATAAAGATAACGGCACCAAACTCACCTAGGCTGCGGGTAAAAGACAGTGCCGTCCCGACCATCAAGGCTGGCCACAAGGATGGCAAAATGATCCGCCAGAATACCGCACGATCCGATGCGCCAAGGGTCATGCCCGCTTCTTCTTCATCGTGGGAAAACTCTTCGAGAACCGGTTGTACGGTACGCACCACAAAGGGAATACTGGTGAAAATCATCGCGACCACTATGCCTAGCGGGGTATAGGCGACTTTTATGCCCAGTTCTGCCAGTACACTACCGATTTGGCCATTTTCGGCATACAGGGTTGCTAAGGTGATACCGGCAACGGCGGTTGGCAACGCAAAGGGTAAATCCACCAATGCATCTAAGATACGTTTGCCGGGGAATTCATAACGTACCAGCACCCAGGCGAGTAATAATCCGAAAAGGCAGTTAAATAGCGATGCAGCGAGCGCCGATAGTATGGTGACTCGGTAACTTGCCAACACCCGAGGATCTGTGATGACGCCCCAGTATTCGGACAAGCTCATTGAACTGGTCTGCATAATCAGCCCAGTGGTCGGCAATAATAAAATCAGGCTGACAAACAGTAGGGACACACCTAAGCTGATGGTAAAACCTGGAAGAACCCGCTTATGGCGTAAACGCCCGTTATTAAAAATCACAGAATAATCACCCGCTCAGGTTAATTGAGTTAATCCAATACGCTGTATTTGCCGTCAGCGATCGGCTGTCTGAGTTAAAGACTATCTAAGCCAACTTCGTTGCTTGCAAATCATCACCGTCAATGCGCTAAAATTGCTTAACCCGGGACTGAGCCCGGGTTGCAATGTTAACCTTTTATAGCATCAAGCTGAAATTAGCGCTTGAGCAATTGATCGAGTTTTGCACCGTTAGCAAACTGCGTTTTCATGGCATTATCCCAACCACCAATGATTTGCTCAACAGTCAGCAGGTCAACCGTAGGAAACTGCTTAGCGAACTCTGCCTGAACCTTTTCGTTGTGCACACGATAGTTGAAGCCGGCCAATAGTCGTTGTGATTCTTCGCTGTAGAGATAATTCAAATACTCAGTCGCCAGCTCCTGTGTGCCGTTGCGCTTAGCATTTTTCTCTACCACAGCGACGGGAAACTCAGCCAGAATTGATGTTTTTGGCACTATGACTTGGTAATCGTCGGCACCATATTGCTGACGGATATTGTTCACTTCCGATTCAAACGTAATCAGCACATCACCGATACCACGTTCTACAAATGAGGTGGTTGCACCACGACCGCCAGTATCAAACACTGCTACGTTGCCGAGGAATTTTTTCAGGAATTGATCCAGTGAAGCCTGATTATCTTTACCAAAGCTTTTTTGGGCATAACCTAATGCGGCTAAATAGGTGTAGCGCGCATTACCAGAGGTTTTTGGGTTAGGAAAGACCAGTTTAACGTCATCTCTCGCTAAATCGCCCCAATCGCTTACCTGCTTTGGGTTACCTTTGCGTACCAAAAATGCGATGGTGGAATAGTAAGGTGAACTGGCGTTAGGCAGTAATTGTTGCCAATTCTCTGGGATCAATTTACCGCGGTCATGGAGGACCTGTACGTCTGTCACTTGGTTAAACGTCACCACATCTGCTGGCAATCCTTGCAGAATTGAGCGTGCCTGTGCCGATGATCCAGCATGAGATTGTTTAATCTCGACGGTTTTACCTGTTTTCTCTTGCCAATGTTTGGCGAAAACGGGGTTGTAGGCACTGAATAATTCCCGCGCGATATCATAAGAGGAATTAAGCAGGGTTTGATCTGCGGCAGCCACATTGAGTGACGTTCCCAGAAAGAGCGTTCCCAGTAGGGCCTTTATCACTTTTATTTGCATTTGCTACTCCTTGAACTGGCAACTTTGTCAGCGTTATGACATATAGATTAGTTGAAGTAATTATTTATAAGAAGTCAGTTAAATAGAACTTTTTTGAATAAGTATGAGCGATTTATTGTATGCCATAGATCATTTTCACTGTGTTTGTGCATGCTAACCCACTTAGAATAGGCTAACGCTTAGTTGTTTTTATCAAGTAAAGGATAATCCTAGTGTCTGACTTTCCGACAATTGAAGCCTGTATTGGGCAAACTCCGCTGGTTCGCTTGCAGCGGCTTAACTGCGGCACCTCAACTGTACTGTTAAAGTTGGAAGGGAATAACCCTGCGGGATCAGTAAAGGATCGTGCAGCACTCAATATGATCATTCAGGCTGAACTTCGCCAAGAGATCAGCCCGGGTGACACGCTTATCGAGGCGACGAGTGGTAATACTGGGATTGCCCTAGCGATGGCGGCGGCGATCAAAGGCTACAAGATGATCCTGATTATGCCCGAAAACTCGACCCAAGAGCGTAAGGATGCGATGCAAGCTTATGGCGCAGAACTCATGCTGGTGGATAACATGGAGACGGCGCGGGATTTGGCACTGCAGTTACAAACCGAAGGTAAAGGCAAGGTGCTGGATCAGTTTAATAACCAAGATAACGCTAATGCCCATTTCCTCACGACAGGCCCTGAGATCTGGCAACAGAGTCAAGGAAAAATCACTCACTTTGTCTCTAGTATGGGGACAACTGGCACCATAATGGGGGTGTCTAAATACCTTAAAAGCTGTAATCCTGACATCACGATTGTTGGCCTTCAGCCCGCCGATGGCAGTAGCATTCCGGGGATCCGCCGTTGGCCGCAGGCCTACTTGCCGGGGATTTTTGATGCATCCCGTGTTGATTTAGTCATGGATGTTGAAGAGCAAGATGCAAAAGCCATGGCGAGAACCTTAGCGCGTGAAGAAGGGATTTGTGCCGGCGTCAGTTCGGGCGGTGCTGTGTTTGCTGCGCTTGAGATAGCCAGACTGAATCCTGATTCAGTGGTTGTGGCGATTGTTTGTGATAGGGGTGATCGTTATCTTTCGTCAGGGCTTTTCTCCTGAGTCTTAGATATTTCGCCTAAGATATTTGACGACAAGCATTCTTCATTAATAAAAATGGGCGAAATTCGCCCATTTTACTCACTCAGCCTTGATCATCTTTTCGGTGGGAACTGCGCCAAAATCCGACTGACGGCTTTGGCGGTATCTTGGGCTTTCTCATTGCCGCCTACATCGAAATCATAACTGTCGCTACCACGCCAAATGAGCGCTTTGGTTTTTGGGTCGACAATATCTATCTGAATAGTTTGAATTTTAGCGGTATCACTGCCAAGTGGTACCCCAACGCTAGTACCTATTCCTATCCCACCTGAACGGCCGAATGTGCCTGTACCTAATCCAATCGATAGCCCTGAATCCTTAGGTTTATCTTGGGTCAGTAGGGCGTAGGCGACGTTAAAGTCGGGGGCTTGGGTATTTTCGACAAAGCCTTTTTGAGTTAACTGGTTGTTGATTTCTACTTGAATACGCTGGGCGCTGAGCGGGTCGTCCGTTGGCTGTGGCGTTAGCTGGGTAAAGCTGTGCAGTGTGCTGAAGTCGTAATTGAGATCGTAATCGTTTTTCGGTTTACTGCTACAAGCGCTTAATAAGGCAACGGCGACGAGCAGACTGGCAAAGTGACGGTATCCCATGATAGTGCTCCAAGTTGTACAAACTCTGTTCAATGTGCCTTGATTAAGGTTGTTTCTGCAAGTACTTTAGATAAGTGTGTTGTATTTGAATCGCTTTAAACGCCACTTTGCCGCTTCATTTTTAGCAAAGGTCG
This sequence comes from Shewanella sp. SP2S2-4, assembly GCF_031932025.1. Classification (NCBI taxonomy): domain Bacteria; kingdom Pseudomonadati; phylum Pseudomonadota; class Gammaproteobacteria; order Alteromonadales; family Shewanellaceae; genus Shewanella; species Shewanella sp. SP2S2-4. The sequence continues at coordinate 22,705 of NZ_JAUOER010000024.1, read as the reverse complement.
ATTATCCATGATTCATTTGGGCATACCGCATCGTGAGAACGGCTCATTTTGACAGAGGAATAGCGGCGGGTTATGGAACAGTTAGCCTTTTTTGATATCCCCAGTCCCTGTATCGGTGTGTGTCAAACTGATGCGCGCGGTTACTGTAATGGTTGCCTGCGAAGCCGTGACGAAAGATTTAATTGGTTAACGTTTTCAGATGCGCAAAAGTACGATGTCATTCGGCTGTGCACTCAACGTAAACGCCGTCGCCAGTTGGCGATGATGAAAGCAAGGCAAGCGCAAAAAGAGCAAGAAAGGGCGGCGTTAAATCCGCAGTTAAATTTTGAGCCTGAGCCCGAAGCCGATCTGGACTTTGGTGGCTTCGAGCTAGACTAATAGTTTGAATTGCAAGTTAACTAGGCCAGTTAAATAGTCTTGTTTCACACACTTATTTAACTCACTTGTTTTACTGGCTTGTAGAATTAGCGCATTGATGAATTACAGATGCGCAGTCGTTTAATCCCAATCCCTATTACAGCTTGCGCTTCTTCGGCCAGATTAAATTAAATCGGGTATGTTGCGCATCGCTGGTGACGCTCACATTCCCTTGATGCCGCTGCATAATCCGTTTAATGATCGCAAGTCCCAAACCATGCCCTTTATTGCCATTTTGCACCGATTGGCTGCGATAAAAAGGCTCGAACACTTTAGGTAAATCCACCGCGGGGATAGGTTCACCGTCGTTACTCACACTTAAATTCACCCTGTGCTGCGTCTGCTTAACCTCAATAATGATTTCAGTGCGGGCAAAGCGTTGGGCATTGGTCAGTAAATTTTGCAGCGCACGTTCAATTAATGCCGGTTCCCCAAACAGGGGCAGTTTTTCGACTTCTGTCTTTAAGGTAATAGGCGTTGGACTTAAGGTTTCTAGGCGCTTAATGCTTTGATTGATGAGATTAATTAGATCGTATTCATCCAACTGGATACCTTCTCGCTGGGACTCTAAGCTGGCGTAGGTCAGCAGTTCTTGGAGTAAGTCTTCCATTTCTTTGATATCGAGCTGCATCTCATCGAGAAAATCTTGGCGCTTTTGTTCGTCCGAATCGGGCTGACAATACATGGGCATGAGTGCAAGGGCGAATTTGAGTCTTGCCAGCGGCGTGCGGATCTCATGGGAGACCGCATTAGACAGGTGTTTCTGGTTCTCAATCAAGGCGCTGATATGTCGCGCCATTTCGTTAAAGGTATTGGCTAAAGGTTTGACCTGAGAGCGATTTGACAGTGTGATCCGCGTGTCCCATTTGGCTTCGCCAAACTCTTTAGTGGCCTTACGCAGTATGCTCAAATCCCGAGAAAGCGGGCCTACCCAAATCAACGCTACTAACGCAAGTGATAAATAGAAGAACAGGGTGAATAGGCTGCGAAGGTTGGCTCTGGGATCGATGTCCAGCGGCCCCGCCATTAAGACTTGATCGCCGACTCGGATAAATTGCAGCAGGTTATCGTCATTGGTCGTGGTGGTGAACACAGTACTGGTGCTGAGGGCTTGATTGTCTGCCAGCGCGACTTGATCGGCACTGAGCAATTGCAACGGCATCACAGGATTAGCTGGGATCGCCTCCAGATACCTTTGGCGGGTATCGGGAGGCAGTTCCGCTAACAATTGCGCCAAGGCCACTAATGGCGCATCGAGGGCGTTATTGTCATCCACATTTTTCTGCCATAGGCTGTCGAGTGTCCAGCCAATCCCAAGCACGCTGAGACTGAGTAGCAGATATAAACTGATAAAGAGACGTTTCACTGTATCTGTGCTTAGTTATTCCAGGCTTCAGGAGCAAAGAGATAACCTTGTCCCCAAACGGTTTTAATTCTGAAAGGTGTCTCGATATTATCGTTGAGTTTTTTACGTAATCTAGAAATACGCACGTCAATTTTTCGATCTTTACCATCGAAATCAATATTGAGTAACAGCTGATAAATATACTGACGGCTGAGCACTTGGCCAGCTTGTGAGGCCAGTAACCACAGCAACTCGAATTCGTGGCTGGTGAGATCGATTTCAGTTTCATTGAGGCGAATCGCGTGGGTATGCGGGTCGATACTCAGTTTACCAAAGGTCAAACAGTGGGATTCCGCCTGAGGTGGCTGATTCTGACGACGAAGTAAGTTGTTAATCCGCGCGACTAACAGGGCAGGATCGACGGGCTTAACCACATAGTCATCGGCACCGAGTTCTAAGCCTTTGATTTGATCTTCGCTTGAGCCAAGTGCGCTCATTAGCAGGATTGGGCCTGCAAAATAATCGGGCAGTTTCTCACACAGGGTGAGGCCATCCATGCCCGGCAGCATAATGTCTAACAGTATGATATCTGGTTTGTAATTGATTAATCGCGTTAATACTGTGTCGCCACGGCGTTCAACTTCAACATGCATACCATGGGATTTTAGGTAATCTACAATCAAGTTTGCTAGGCGAACGTCGTCTTCAACCAATAATACTCTGTGGTTCGATTGTGGGCTTGTCATTAAAATAAACTCCAAGGGTTGCGGTAACGTCTGCGAACCTGAGGTTGTGATGCAGAAGTGATTTTAAGTTTGGCACCAGCCAAAGTTTGGTTACTGTCTTTACTCACCATGACAAATTGAATATCCGTCATAGTGTGGATTTTCATGCTTAACGTATGGGTTGAAACTGAATCACTGCACCATTTTGGATAGGCGGCATTGTCGGACAAAATACAGATAAGCTCATCTTTGGCGAGTTCCCACTGCAGTTCAATATAGACGTCGCAGGCTTCTGTTTCTGAACTGGTAATACAAATTTCAGGAGTGAGTTTTAATGCCGCGTCGCGAGTTTTAGCTTGAGCAGAACTTGGGCCCATCAAGCCGAGGCTTAGACCAAGAAAGCAAAGCAAGCTTAACTGAGGCAGCGTCACTAACGTTAGAACCTATAGGCTGCGCCGATAAAGTAGGTGCTGCTATAGTCTTGGTCTAACAAGGGACTGGCGGCAATCTCATCGGCAATTAGAGTGTAACGAACTGCCAAGAGTAGATCCCAATTGTCAGTTAATATATAACGGGCCGTCATTTCCGCACCTTTATCCCAACCTGATTTTGCTTGATATTGTTCACTCCAATAGGCGTTTTCACTTGGCCTAACGCCATAATAATAATCCACTACTGCTTGGCTCTTCCAATCAAACACCAGTGCGAATTCAAAAATGAAACGATCGTAATCCCAGCCATAGGTCCATTTTATTTGTGCTTCTGAACCTTGATGAACATTAAACATATCATGGGTGTATGCCAATCGAATAATGCCGAGTCTGGTATAGATGAATGCTTCGGCACCGCCAAGTAGGGTGAAGTTCCGCGTCTCTAAAGAATTAAATTCACGTTCGGGCTCAGTCGACAAAGACATACTATTTATCGCTTTGGCTTCGACTTGTGTGCCGCGGTTCAAAAAGATATTCGATGGATCCCATCGATAGAAATAGGCTCTATCTAAGCTATAACTGGTCACTAGATTGAACGTGAAGCTTTCTTGCTCGGCTAAGGTGTAGCCTAAATTACCATTATCGAAGAACCAGTGTTCGCCGTAATAGGCCACTGTAGGAATAAAGAACAGTGGAATATCGTCAAAATCCTTGAGTGGATTGCTTTTTTGTCCCCAGCCAATGGCGACGCCTAGATCCCAGTTGTTCATCTCAATGCATTGATTTTCTGATGCGCAGATTTCTTTCGCCATTCCGACAGAAGGCAAAATACTTAAACTTGTAATGAAGATAAAAAGGATGCGATACATGATTTAACGATTAAGGGCTGAGGTTAATAATACAGGAAAATAGATTAGCATTTTATGCCCAATTCAACAGTGGTTTCATTCGCAGGGATGCAAAATGATACAGCTATCAATTAAATAGTAAATTTGTAGATCGCACAATACCTTGATAGTCATGCTAAAAGCCTATTTTTGTGGCTTTCATGCGGTTAATTGTGGATGTTAAATTTTGTATTCGATAGGTTTCGTCTGTAACGGAAATGATATTAATTGTGAGCTGAATAGCTGTGTTGCTTGAAAATAATAATGCCATTCGCAGATGTGAATGGCATTGAATGAAGCTGAAGAACGCGCTTTTGCGGTAATAACGTTGGGATTAGAATGAAGATTAATTAACCTCAGTAACCGACTTGTAGCCCATTTCTGTCAGTTGATCGTTTACACAATCAAGCACATATTGTTTTAGCTCTGCATTCTCGACTTGATCTTCAGAGGCCATCTGCTGGCACACTTCTTTCAGCTGAGCGATATCGGCTGCTGGTGCAGGCGGTAAAGATGAGTCGTCAGCAAGGGTCGTGAAGCTCACTAATGCCAACAGGGTGAAAACAGCTGATAACTTATTCATTTTATTTCCTTTAGTTATGTATTGTTAACTACAGATTAAGAAGCATTCTCTTAATACCACTGCGCCAACATCAGCAATTTATCACTGCTATTCTGTTTTAGATATAAATAATTTTTACCTTTTGGGGTTAAGGATTTTTAGCTTGTTTTCCTTTGATTCGCTTCAAGTAAATCTGATGTTTAAGTGCTGAACCATTGGCTTAGCATTAGCCATTATCCCAACTGATATACCTGTTTAGCTTAGTATCGGCGATAAGGGCTTTATACAAAGCTTATGCGATGATGGCGTCGCGTTTAATTTATGGATTAGCTTCTAGGGAAAATCTGGCCCCGAGGAGTCGGTATGTTTAAAAAGTGCCACTTACATCACCTTAATCATGGATTTGCGATGGAGTGCTATATTCTTACTGTTTTAACCCCAATTTTGATTAAGGTTTTAAGGGGGCATAATGTTAAACCATGCGGCAGTTATAAAAAGTTGCATTAAATGCGATATGAAGCAGGTTGTAGCAGGTTAGCTGTCTAGAATATTGAATTGAAAAGAATTAATTTTTAACTCAATTTCTGATGTGGTTTTCTTGCTAACATTATTTACTTAAGCCTTTGTTTTTAATCTGTATTTGTTCGCACTTATTCATTTTTAATGATTTCATTGCCAAGGTTGTGGCTATCCTCTAGAATGCGCGGCTCTCGCAGGTGCGCGAACATAAGGTTGACGGTTAATGCCGTTGATTTTTATTGAATTATTGATTTTTCTCTAGGGGAACTCTGTGTCTACAAAACTGGCTAATCCAGCGCCATTAGGTTTAATGGGCTTTGGTATGACAACGATTTTGTTAAACATTCATAACGCGGGATATTTCCCTATTGATTCTATGATCTTAGCCATGGGGATTTTTTACGGCGGCATTGGTCAAGTGATTGTGGGTATTATGTGTTTTATGCGCGGTGATACTTTCGGTACGACGGCATTTACCTCTTATGGTTTGTTTTGGTTAACATTAGTGGGATTAATCCTAATGCCTAATGCGGGCATTGCGGCGAGCCCAACGTATTTTATGGGCTGGTATTTAACGCTTTGGGGCATATTCACCGCATTTATGTTTGTGGGTTCTTTACGTTATCCACGAGCTAAGCAATTTGTGTTTGCTTCTTTGACTGTCTTATTTTTCCTATTAGCGGCGCGTGATTTCACGGGCAGCGCCTTGATTGGCACTATTGCTGGCTTTGAAGGGATCATCTGTGGTGCGAGTGCGATTTATTTTGCGATGGCGCAGGTGCTCAATAATGAGTATGGCCGCACGATCTTACCGGTTGGTGAATTGAAAAAGTAATGCCGCAGTGATGAATACTGGTGAAAAGGCTGATAAAAATCAGCCTTTTTTATGGGTGTTTTTTAGCGGGACTAGATTTTAGTTTTAATATAGGCCACAGCCGCATCATCTAGGCTACGGAGGGATACATAACTCGTGCCAGCCTTGTGGGTGATCAAGAAGCCTTTTTCAGTTTCTTTAATCCGGTAAACGTCGGTCCACAAAATTTGACTGGTCACTGACATGGATTGAGTGTGGATCCCTTGTTCATCAATGGTGAGCGTGACCTCATTGCTGGCCGCTTTACTCATCATTTGACGCATTAACCACCATGCCTTGTGATACTTCACATTGAGTGCATCGATAACGCCGAGTCCAACGAAAAAGTAAGCTAAATAGAGGCTAATGTCAGCAAAAATTAGTGCGATACCTATCAGGGTCAACCCTATGGCTTTGTAGTAAGGTTTGAGCGTGGGATCAGGTACGACAGATTGGGTATAGCATTCATCGAAATGCGCTTTATCTAAAATATAGGTCGTTGAGTAAGAATAGGGTGTGGGCATGATGTCATCTACTTTAGGTGCTACTTAATGCGGGCTAGTGTAGCGATTACAGTGATGAAAGTAACTAAAGTCACTAATTCATAAAGCCACTAATGCATAAAGTCGCTAATGTCTAAAGTGCTAAGGTCGCTAGCGTGAGTATAGGTAAGTGCGGCGTCGCGTCCTAGGCCAATGTTGGGATGATCTCTTCGATAAAGCTAACACTGGGAGTTGGACAGAAATGCTGCAACGGCTATATTAGTCTTGTCGTCAGCGTTATTCGATCCCCATGAGTTCCTCAAGGAGTGCGAAAGCATAATGGCCTTAGTCCCTAAAGATTTTGTTAATTACAAATCAACGCCGGTTTTCAGCCGTGACAACGTCCCTAAAATGTTGTTGCACATGCACAATACTAAGGCTGGTGTGTATGGGCAGCTCCAAGTGCTCACCGGCAGCTTAAAGTTCTATGGCTTTACGGGCAGCAGAGGCGAGTTAGATAAAGAAATCATCATTCGCGCCGGTGAAACGGCCATTTCTCATCCCGAGTATTGGCACAAAGTGGAGCTACTGACAGAAGATACCCAGTTCAGACTCCACTTTTATGCCCATAAGGATTCGGCTATAGTGGCGCAGCAACAATCCTAGCGAAGTGAATAGTGTCTAACATCTAACATCTAACATCTAACATCTAGCACCTAACATCTAGCACCTAACATCTAGCAACTAACACTCAGTTCAATTCGCACGGTTCGCGGCTGCAGTTGGCCACTTTTTTAATAACGATTTACGCTAATACCGCTAATAGCGATTTCGCTCCGCCGGAATATCAGTTAAATACTCGACAAATTCCACTTCAAAACCATGGGCGTCAAAGAAGTAAATATTACGCCGATAGGGATCTTCCATGCCATCTTTGGCAATCGGGAAGCCTGCTTGGGTCAATCTTGCTATCACAGCATCTAAGTTGTCGGTGACAAAGGCAAAATGCGCCAGTCCAATTTGATGACCCGTTAAATCTCGGTTTTCTCCCTCACCATTGTCACTAAAAGCAATGTATTGATAATCATCGCCAAAATGAATCCAATTGCGAGGTTTGCCGTACCAAGTGCCTTTATCGCCACCACGAACACGCCAGTGGGGAAAAGCCGCTTGATAAAAGCGCAGTGCTGCGGGGATGTCGTCTACGACTAAGTTGATATGCTCTAAATGAATCATAATGCGTTCCTTGTAATGATTTTAGTCTGTTGCTGGTGGTTAAAATCTCAAGCCGCCTACATACCGTAACAGTATTCCTGCTGCTTTGGGTACGCTTGTCCGGCATGTTGTTGACGAATGGGCGCTAATGCTTGGGCGTATTGATGCAGCATATACAAGCTGTACTGCACTCTTTCCCTGAGTGCGATATCTCGAGCACCTTCGGGAACGGCATTGAGTACATTGCTAACATTGCGGATGATCAAGTGATCGGGAATGGGCACTAATTTATTGTTTTTGAGTGCATTCATCTTCACTTCAACGATGGGATAAGTACCGCCAATTCCGCTTGAAACAGAAATTAACAGTGCCGGTTTATGGGCGGTTTCTTCGCGAGTACACATCAATAAAAAGTTCTTCAGTAGTGGTGATGCCATGCCGCCCCATTCAGGGGTGATAAGCACCAGCGCATCGGCTTCATCGACGCTTTGTTCTATTTCGGGCCAGTGCTCCCCCTTATTGTCTTCCTCTCCATCCCAAAATGGCAGGTTAAATTGGCATAACTCTAAGTGATGTATGCTGGCGTAACCCATGGCATGGGGAGATGAGAAACTGCTTTCGGCAATATAACGACCGACTTTAGCACTTTGGGAGTCGGGTCTTTGGCTGGTGCTGATGATGAGTAACTTCATTAAGTAAACCTATTTGTTTATAAATTATTTATAAGGTAATTACTTTATTTAATCTTGTAAAGGATAAAGTAAATAAAAAAGTTTATTTAATCTATTAAAGCGGTACTGGATCGGAGATAATGCGCTGGCTACCATCGGAGAGTTCAGATGAAAACCACTGATAAGATTATTCAATTGCTCAAGTTACATGGCCCACTTACCGCTAAAACCTTAGCGGAGGAATTGGCGTTAACGACGATGGGTGTGCGTCAACATCTTCAGGCATTGGAAGACGCAGGCGATGTGGACATCGAAGATAGAGTTGAAGGTCGTGGCCGCCCAACGCGTTACTGGGGATTAACTGAACAAAGCCGCAGTCATTTTGCCGATCGTCATGAGGAATTGACGGTACAGCTAATTGATTCGGTGAAAATGATCTTTGGCGACCAAGGCTTAGATAAGCTTATCGACCACAGGGAGCAAAGTGCGTTAGTTCAGTATCGTGCCGCTATGGAAGGGGCGATAGATATTCCGACACGTTTGGCCATCCTCGCGAAATTACGCTCGAACGAAGGTTATATGGCGACGATGGAACAGGTAGATGGCGTGTATTTTTTACTCGAAAATCATTGTCCTATCTGCGCCGCAGCGACTAAGTGTTTAAACTTTTGCCGCTCAGAGTTACAACTTTTCCAGCAATTATTCGCCGATATCGCGGTGGTGAGTCGCGAAGAACATATCATCGAAGGTGCACGCCGCTGTGCATATAAGATTGAGGCTATTCCTCACTAGTGGGACTTAAACCGCTCATTTATGGCGCTTTATCTTTAGGATAAAACGCCACTGAGCGCCAACGTCATATATCAAGCGTTAGTGCGGAGCTTAAAACTTAAAGCTTAGAACTTAGAACTTAGAACTTAGAACTTAGTAGCTTAGGGCTTTTCAGGTTCGTGATAGGCCAATAAGGTCTCGAAACGAGCATGCCCTTTAAGTTGTGAAAAATCCGCCTCATCTAAGGCCAGTTCCTTGAAGGATGCGCTGTTATGAATGGCGCGCTCTAAATCAGAAATCGCTCTATCTTCAACCCCTAAGCAAGCAAAGGCGCAGGCTCTTTGATAAAAAGCGTGGGCGTTAGTCGGGTCAACTTCCAGAACGCGATTACACAGGCTTTGTGCCCAGTTAAATTCGCGCATCTCCATTGCGGCGTCGGCCTTATAGGTCAGGGCTTCTAAATCCCCAGGTCGAATCGTGAGGATCTCATCATAGACTTCAATCTTCTGCTCTGGCGTTTGCGCACTTTGCGCCCGTAGCCAGAGGTTATGGATTTCATTGATAATCTCAATCTCGCGATTATTGTCCGTGATAGTACGGCTCTTACGCTTGAGTTCTTGCTCAAGTACTTTGAACTTTTCTTCGTATTGTTCGGCAATACTTTGCAGCTGGTTAGCAGCCAGTTTGGCGGTGTGCGTTTTGATTTCTCGCAGGGATTGCCAACCGATAAAGGCGACTAACGAGGCGACACCCGCGATGATGTAGAAGAAGTAAGTTACAGTGACATTGGCGTAGTTCATCGATTTGTCGGCTACGGCGAGTTCGCGGTCGGTGATGTCGATGGTGAGACGACGCTCGAGATCCTGTTGATCGTGTCTGAGGGATTTAAGTTCATCGAGGACGTAACGCTCGACCAGCGGTTTATCATGGATAGCGGAGGGGCGAGCCGCTTCAGGAGGATTAACTGCATCGTTCGCTTGGGCGAAAAAAGAGCTCGCTAGCGTCACTAAAAACAAGGCTAAAAATAGCAGGTTCGAACGTATTAAAACGGGACTTGCGGATAAGTTTTTGATGCGGTAACCACTCACAGTAAGATGAATTGAGCGCCTAGCTTAACAAATTTTACCTCGTTCGATCCAATTTAGCTCTGAATTGCCTTTGTGAAGATTCGCAGCATTGGCTCGCTATGAGCCGAACTTGCATCCTGCTAGAATGGCTATCTCATTCATATTTCGTCATTTGTGGTGTTATGCAATCTAAGCGCGGCCGACTCGATCGTTATCTTTGTACCCAGTTACACACTCACCGTAAAGCAGTGCGTGAACTGCTATTATCGGGCCGAGTGTGCGTCGATGGATTGATAGTGAAAGATATGGATAGGCAAGTGGATGAGTTTTCCCACATCCAACTCGATGAGCAAATACTGCAGGCTAATGTGCCCGTCTATGTGATGCTCCACAAGCCGATTGGAGTGGTGAGTGCTACCAAAGATACTCAGCATAAAACTGTGATTGATTTGCTTGATTGCGAAGCCCGTGATGAGTTGCATATCGCCGGCAGATTAGATTTAAACTCTTCGGGTTTGTTGTTATTGACCAATGACAGCCGCTGGTCTGATGCGCTGATGTCACCTACACACAAGGTCGACAAAGTGTATCGGGTTACCTTAGCTAATCCCATAACCGAAGAATACATCGCTGCATTTGCCGAAGGGATGTATTTTGGCTTTGAAGATATTACAACCCAACCCGCTAAGCTGGTTATCCTCGCTGATAACGTGGCTGAAGTGACTTTACATGAAGGTAAGTATCATCAAATCAAACGGATGTTTGGTCGGTTCCGCAATCCGGTTGTTGGCCTGCATCGATTATCGATAGGCGATATTGTGCTTGATGAAAAGTTGGCACCGGGTGAAAGTCGCGCACTGACTGCCGCTGAAGTGGCCTCTATCCGTTAAAAATGATGAACAGAAAAGTACATCAAGCATTCATCGTTCTTATCGTTATTGTTTGCCATGCTAACAATGAAAGCTAAGCATAAAAGCTAAGTACAAAAGCTAAGTGCAAATCTAAGCATTCAAACGGACCTGAGCGTGAATTTTCTCAAGTCCGTGCCATGCCATTAAAGATCGGCGTGGGGGCCGAACACTTCATAGTGCATGTTTTCAGCCGCGACACCCAGAGCGAGTAGTTGCTGCTTGATGGCGGACATGAATCCAAGGGGGCCGCAGAAATAATAACGTGCGTGTGGAAGCAGCAGTTCGGCGACTTTACTTAACTCCATTTGCCCTTCGAAATCATAATCTTCACCTAACGTATCGGTTGGGGCTGGCTCACGATACCAAACATGACTCGTCAGATTATGATGTTGTTGGCGCTTGGCGTGAATCGCCTGTTTGAAGCCGTGTACGGCGCCTTGCTCACAGGCATGCAGCCAAGTAATAGTGCTGGGATGTTGCAGCTTGAGTAATTGATTGAGCATACTTTTCATCGGTGTTTGGCCTACACCAGCTGAAATAAGTACTACGGGCGTGTCCGCCGCGACTTCTAGGGTAAAGTCCCCCGCGGGTGGCATTACCGCGATTTTGTCGCCGATGTGTATCGCATCATGCAGCAGGTTCGACACTTGTCCGCCGAGTTCGCGTTTCACACTGATGCGGTAGCTGGTGCCATTTGGTGCATCGGATAAGGAATATTGGCGGATTTCTTCATATGCCAAATTCGGGTGTGTTAGCTTCAAACTTAAATACTGACCAGGGATAAAATCTTTAACGGGCTTGCCATCTTCGGGCGTCAATATGAAGGAGGTGATGACTGCTGACTCGGTATTTTTCGCGCTAATGACAAACTGACGCTCACCCAACCAGCCACCATCTTGCTCTGCATGCGCTTGATAAATTTGTGCTTCTCGTTGAATAAAAATGTTGGCTAAAAACCCATAGGCCTGTGCCCAAGCTTCTAACACTTCTTCTGTTACCGCATCGCCCCCTATTTCTTTAAGCGTTGCCAATAAATGGCTGCCGACGATCGCATATTGCTCAGGTTTGATCAGAAATCCCGTATGTTTTTGGGCAATGCGCTCTACGGTTGAACTCAGTACCGCTAAGTTTTCGATATTTTTTGCATAGGCTGCGACGGCATTGAACAGGGCTACAGGCTGACCACCAGAATGTTGGTGCGCCAAATTGAACACATCTTTTAGTTCAGGATTATGTTTGAACATACGTTGATAAAAATGGGTCGTCAGCGCAGGGCCTGCAGATTCGAGTAAGGGAATAGTGCTCTTGATAACTTGGATTGTACGGCTGTCCAACATAGAAAATCCTTAACGTGTAAATATTATGAATGTTTAATGAGTTTAAAGATCTATTTGATTTGGATCAATAGAGATTATCGCTATCCGTGCTATCGATAACGAGGCTGAGTTCATTTGAAGTGTTCAATAAAAGGAGAAATTAAATCGAGAAATGATGAAACGGATATTTTATTTCAATGGGTTACAGATGATGTGAATAAAGGAGTTTGACTGCAACAGCAAAAATGGTTGCAGTCGTTTTGTGGTTGATTGAGTTAAATTAGAGCTTAAATGCGCTCACTTGATTGCGCATGCTGCTGGCAAGCTTAGTCAAATTAATCACAGATTCACTTAATTCAGCCGCCGAAGCCGTGGAATGCTCGGCGATATCGCTGATGGCAATAATGCTGCGATTAATACTCTCGGCAACGCTACTTTGTTCTTCAGCGGCGGTCGCAATGTGGGTATTCAGCTCGGTGATGCTGTCTACTGAGGTGACAATTTCTTTCAGCGCTTGACCCGCCTGATTGGCTTTATCGTTGGCATCATCTACTTGATTGATACCGATTTCCATGGCGCTGACGGCTTCTTTAACCCCTTGTTGTAGGGTGGCAATCATGGCCTCAATTTCTTGAGTCGATTTTTGGGTGCGTTGCGCTAGGGTGCGCACTTCATCGGCCACGACTGCAAAGCCGCGACCTTGCTCTCCCGCCCGTGCGGCTTCGATGGCGGCATTGAGTGCAAGTAAATTGGTTTGTTCGGCAATGCTCTTAATCACATCGAGTACGCGGCCGATGTTTTGGCTTTCATTAGATAAAAATCCAATGACCTGCGCCGTTTTTTGAATTTGATCAGAAAGCTGCGACATACTGCTAATCGATTGCATCACAATATTATTGCCGTTAGCGGCATAGGTATCGGCATCTTTGGCTGAATCCGCTGCGGCAGATGCGCTTTGGGCGACTTCGGCAACGGTGGCCGTCATCTCATTCATGGCCGTTGCAGTCTGCTCCGTTTCGGCTTGTTGCTGTTGCATCCGTTTATTGGTGGCTTGGGTGAAGCTACTTAACTCATTTGCCGAACTGTTGACCGTAGTTGCCGCCTCGGCAATGGAATGAAGAATGCCCCGTAAGTGTTCAATTACTTGGGTGAGGCTCGTGGATATTTGCCCTAGCTCATCGTGATTAAAAGTGGTGAATCTGACGGTGAGATCTGAGTCTTGATGGATCCTTTTCAGTTTACCGAGGATGTCATTAATGGGATTCATCACGCTGCGATTGACCCAGAGTCCAATCACAATACTGATGATCATGGCGGCACAGGCTAATGCCACAAAAATAGTGATTGAAGATTGATAAATGGCATTTACACGATCTTTTTCTTCGCCCGCTACGCGGATTTGCAGTGCAATCAGTTCAGATATTTGGTTGCTGATAGGATCGATCGCTTGGTACAGCGGCAGGATATTGGCTGAGAGTTGGCTTGAAACATCGCCGTTTAATCCTCTTAAGCGCGAGATCAGGGTATCAATCTGTTGATTCGCGGAGGAGAACAGCACTTCGGCTTGTTTTACGAGTCGGGATTCTTCTGAGGTAAGCTCGGTAGATAGGTATTTTTGCCAATGTTGAGTAATAGTCGATTTGGCACTGTCTAGCGTTTCAGCCGCTTGCGAGGCGGTGAAACCACCCGCGTTCGCCTTATTGACCGCATCGATAACATCGACCGCATACTTATCGGCAATCACTTTTAAGTCATCCAGCGGCACCACTCTGTCGTTATAGATGCGTTCAACACCCGACTCAATGTTGCCCATCATATTAATGGCGAGAAAACCAATCGTCAGTAACATTGCAAGGGGGACCAAAATACCGATAAACATTTTTTGTTTTATTTGTAGACCGTTCATATGGGATAGCCTCAGTGAACTAAAGAGTCCTTTAGGCAGAGCTCGAGCTATCCCTACGATGAGTCTGTAACATTAGGTATAGCAAATCAGCGGAAAGAGGGGAGAGTAACAGAGGATTTATTTTGTTTTAGATACAAAAAAGCCTCGCTAAGCGAGGTTTAAATGTTGGTACAGATGAGAGGACTTGAACCTCCACGCCCTTGCGAGCACCAGCACCTGAAGCTGGCGTGTCTACCAATTCCACCACATCTGCATGGCTATCCGAAATTTCATCGAATGAGTAATCTCAAAACCGAAGAAACAATCTTAATGCTTCGTTTCATTCGTTGAACTGCAATTTGGTACAGGTGAGAGGACTTGAACCTCCACGCCCTTGCGAGCACCAGCACCTGAAGCTGGCGTGTCTACCAATTCCACCACACCTGCACTGTACCTATTGCAGTTCTCTAACATTAGTCGCTGTAGCAACCAATTTAAAGATGGTGCCCGAACCCGGAATCGAACCAGGGACACGAGGATTTTCAATCCTCTGCTCTACCGACTGAGCTATTCGGGCGACGGGCGCAATTTAAAGGCTTTTCGGGTTTTGAGTCAATAGATTTTTACTAAATAACGTAAAAAGTGACTCGGTTGGATAAGATTTACACGAAAGTGTCATTTACGCTGCAAGTGGCGAGCTAAAAATAGTCAAACCACTATCCACGCTGGGGACTTAGCAATATCCAGTGATGGGTTAACTTGGGTAACAAAGCAAAAAAATGCCCCTATTAAAGGGGCATTCTCGGCTAGTTTGATAAGATTTCATTGTTTGGATAGTTAGCTTGCATTACCATGAGCACGTTTTGCTTCAGCTTGCTCTGACCTAATTCGCCATAAGCTTCTATCATTATCTCTAATGCCCGTTCATTTGAAGGGGTGCCAGGATATGTTTCCATTACAGATTGTGCTCGGATTGCTGCGGCGCTCCATGCATTCATCTTGAGATAATATTCGGCAACTTGGATTGAATATCTTGCTAAGCGATTCTTCAACGCTAACATGCGTTTTTGCGCATCGGCGGCATATTTGCTGTTAGGGTAAGTTTTGATAAGACGATCAAAATCTTTGAAAGCATCTTGAGCATTTTTAGGGTCACGATCGGTTCGGTCGATATTAAGCATATCGTGGAACAAGTAGTTGTCGGCTTGCATGTTCACTAAACCGCGCATATAGAACACATAGTCAATATCAGGGTGTGTAGGATTAAGACGGATAAATCTGTCTATGTTCGCAATCCCCGAAGCGACATCGTCCATTTTGTAGTAAGCATAAATCAGGTCTAACTGGACTTGAGTTTTGTGAGGTCCGAAGGGGAAGCGTGAGTCTAACGCCTCCAAAGAACGGACAGCTTTAGAGTAATTGCCAAGTTCCATAGAGGTTCTTGCCTGAGTGTAAAGCACATCAGGTGACGTTTTGGCGGCAATATCGTTATCATCAGGGCTGCTGCTACAGGCTGATAACGCTAGTGAAAATAGGACTAAGGTAACGCCTTTGGAAAATTTATACATACTTGAATTCAATTCTTTTTAAGTTGTAGTTAAGAATTTTTCCATTTCACTATAAAATAGAAAACATCCGATTGTAACAGATAGCACACATTTTTTGACCCCTAAATGGGGATACGGTTCCTATGACACAAGAGATTAATCTAAAAAGCGAGATTTCGGCAACACAAACTGGACTGAGATTAGATCAGGCCCTAGCAGAGTTGTTCCCAGATTACTCGCGCACGCGCATCAAGGAATGGATCCTATCTGATGCAGTTCATGTTGACGGCGTTGTCGTTAATAAGCCCCGCGAGAAAGTTTATGAGCTGCAACAGATACTCATAGACGCCACTCTCGAAGAAGAAGTCCATGCCGCGGCGCAGGCCATTGATCTGGATATCGTCTATGAAGATGACGACATCATCGTGATCAACAAGCAAGCTGGATTGGTGGTTCACCCAGGTGCTGGCAATGCCGATGGCACTTTGATGAATGCACTATTGCACCATTGTCCTGATATTGAGCATGTGCCACGTGCAGGTATTGTGCATCGTCTGGACAAAGATACAACAGGTTTGATGGTCGTTGCCAAAACCGTTGAAGCGCAAACGCATTTAGTTGCCGCTTTGCAGGCCCGTGAAATCACTCGTGAATACGAAGCGATTGTTATGGGGACTATGACAGGTGGCGGTACAGTGGATGAGCCTATTGGTCGCCATCTTACCAAACGTACTCACATGGCCGTGCTGCACTCAGGTAAACCTGCGGTGACGCATTACCGTGTTGCGGAAAAATTCCGTAACCACACGCGTCTGAGATTACGTCTAGAATCTGGCCGTACTCACCAGATCCGTGTGCACATGGAATACATAGGCCACGTGCTAGTTGGCGATCCTGTGTATGGTGGTCGTCCAAAACCGCCTAAAGCCGCGAGCCCAGAGTTTTTCGATATCCTGAAAAACTTCAAGCGCCAAGCGCTGCACGCAGTTCGTCTAGAATTAGCTCACCCAGTGAGTTGTGAAATCATGAGCTGGCAAGCGCCAATTCCTGAAGACATGGTGATTTTGACTAAAGCACTGCGTCAAGACACGGTAGAGCATCCGATCGAGTATCTCTAAGTGTTTGATCACGATTGGCCTGTTCCTGCTAATGTTGGCATCGCTATGACAAATCGTCATGGCGGTGTGAGCTTGCATCCCTATGACAGTTTGAATCTTGGACTGCATGTCGGTGATGCTGAACAGCAGGTGATGGCTAATCGTGAATTACTCTGCAAACAATTAGCGTTAGCCGCCAAACCTGTCTGGCTTGAGCAAGTCCATGGTACCCATGTGCTCAATTTAGATATGCTGAGCTTAGCTCAGGCTGCTGATACGCCGATTGCCGATGCCAGTTATAGCCGAACTGCGAGCCAAGTTTGCGCTGTAATGACCGCCGATTGTTTACCTGTATTGCTGTGTAATCAAGCGGGAACTGAAGTGGCAGCGGCCCATGCCGGTTGGCGCGGTTTATGTGATGGCGTGATTGAGGCCACCGCGGCGCAGTTTAGTTCTCCTATGGATGAGTTGATTGCTTACCTAGGCCCGGCCATTGGTCCACAAAAGTTTGAAGTCGGCGTCGAAGTCAAGCACGCATTTTGTGGGTTACATCCACAGGCGGCAGCGTGTTTTATTCCCCGTGGTGACAAGTATCTGGCCGATATTATTGGCTTGGCTAAATTACGCTTGAGTTTACTCGGCATCAAGCATATTTATAGCGCCGATATCTGCACTGTCAGTGACACCGATTACTTCTCTTATCGTCGCGATAAGGTGACGGGGCGCATGGCATCGTTGATCTGGCTTAAGTCTTAAGTTAATTCCCCTACAATTTATATTTATTTCCGCGTTATCCGCTTGAATTTGGCTAAATAGCCTCCATCTTTTAACTAACGAAATGTAATACCAATCCTATTAAGATTTCTTCATTAGCGGTACTGATTTAACGCCACTAAATTGGCAAGATATCTTGTGGATTGGCATATCTCTACTATGTGAGTTTTAGGAGGCTGTATGCGACTCGATCGTATGACCAATAAATTTCAGCTTGCCATCTCAGATGCCCAGTCTCTCGCACTCGGGCGTGATCATCAGTTTATTGAACCGCTGCATTTGATGATGGCATTGTTGAACCAAGATTCAGGTTCAATCCATCCCTTATTGACCCAAGCTGGCATTCGCGTGAGTGCGCTGCGCTCGCTTTTGAGTCAAGAGCTGGAACGCTTACCTCAAGTCGAAGGTACGGGCGGCGATGTGCAATTATCCCAAGGTTTAATACGTTTATTAAATCTGTGCGATAAATTGGCGCAAAAGCGTAAAGACAAATATATCTCTAGCGAGTTATTTGTATTAGCTGCGTTAGAAGGAGGCGATGCCCTCGCGCAGGCATTGAAAAAAGCCGGCGCGACCAAAGAGTTGATGGAGCAAACCATTGAACAAATGCGCGGCGGCCAAAAAGTGGATGATCCGAACGCTGAAGATCAACGCCAAGCGTTGAAGAAATTTACTATCGATCTGACCGAGCGAGCCGAACAAGGCAAGTTAGATCCTGTGATCGGCCGTGACGATGAAATTCGCCGCACGATCCAAGTATTACAACGTCGCAGTAAAAACAACCCCGTCCTTATCGGTGAACCGGGTGTGGGTAAAACTGCAATTGTTGAAGGACTTGCCCAGCGTATCGTTAATGGTGAAGTCCCCGAGGGGATTAAAAATAAGCGCGTCTTATCCCTCGACATGGGCTCATTGATTGCGGGCGCTAAATATCGCGGTGAGTTCGAAGAACGTTTAAAAGCGGTATTGAATGAGTTAGCGCAGGAAGAAGGTCAAGTGATCCTCTTCATCGACGAGCTGCATACTATGGTCGGCGCCGGTAAAGGTGAAGGCGCAATGGATGCGGGTAACATGCTGAAACCTGCGTTAGCGCGTGGTGATTTGCACTGTGTGGGCGCTACCACGCTTGATGAGTATCGTCAGTACATTGAAAAAGATGCGGCGCTTGAACGTCGTTTCCAAAAAGTGCTGGTGGATGAGCCAAGTGTTGAAGACACCATCGCCATTTTGCGTGGACTGAAAGAACGTTACGAGCTGCATCACCATGTGGAAATTACCGATCCGGCGATTGTGGCGGCGGCGACTATGTCGCACCGTTATGTGTCGGACCGTAAGTTGCCCGATAAAGCGATCGATTTGATCGACGAAGCGGCATCGAGCATTCGCATGCAGATGGACTCAAAACCTGAGTCACTCGACCGGCTCGAACGTCGTGCTATCCAGCTCAAACTGGAGGAGCAAGCGTTAGCCAAAGAAAATGATGAGGCGAGCCGTCGCAGGCTTGACCATCTGCAAGAGGAATTACGAGACGTTGAAGCTAAAGCTTCAGAGTTGAACGAAATCTGGCGTACTGAAAAAGCCGCACTAGCGGGAACTCAGCACATTAAAGCCGATCTCGAACAGGCTCGAATGGATTTAGAAGTGGCGCGTCGTGCGGGTGATTTAACTCGGATGTCTGAGTTGCAATACGGTCGTATTCCTGAGCTTGAAAAACAGCTCGATTTGGCATCGCAAGCCGAAATGCAGGACATGACGTTATTGCGTAACAAGGTCACTGAGTTCGAAATCGCCGAAGTCTTGTCGAAAGCGACGGGAATTCCCGTATCGAAAATGCTTGAAGGCGAGCGCGAAAAATTACTGCAAATGGAAGTGGCGCTGCACGAGCGGGTGATTGGCCAAAACGAAGCCGTCGATGCGGTCGCGAATGCGATTCGTCGTAGCCGCGCGGGTCTGGCGGATCCAAATCGCCCGATAGGCTCGTTCCTGTTCTTAGGCCCAACGGGTGTGGGTAAAACTGAGCTGTGTAAATCACTGGCGAGGTTTTTATTCGATACCGAATCGGCCTTAGTGCGCATTGATATGTCTGAGTTTATGGAGAAACACTCAGTATCGCGTTTAGTGGGTGCGCCTCCTGGATACGTAGGTTATGAAGAGGGCGGCTACTTAACGGAAGCCGTTCGTCGTAAACCGTATTCAGTGATATTGCTCGACGAAGTCGAGAAAGCGCATCCCGATGTGTTTAACATCTTACTGCAAGTGCTTGATGATGGACGCTTAACCGATGGTCAAGGTCGTACTGTAGATTTTAGAAATACAGTGATCATCATGACCTCGAACTTAGGCTCCGACATTATCCAAGAAGGATTTGGTCAAGTGACCTATGCAGAGATGAAAGCGGCGGTAATGAATGTGGTTACTCACAGTTTCAGACCCGAGTTTTTAAACCGTATCGATGAATCTGTGGTGTTCCATCCATTGGATGCTGCCAATATCAAGCGTATTGCTTCGATACAGATTGCTTCCTTACGCCAACGTTTGGCGGAAAAGGACTATACATTGGAGATCACCGACGACGCATTATCATTGATTGCGGAAATTGGTTTCGATCCTGTGTATGGCGCAAGACCGTTGAAACGGGCATTGCAGCAAGAAGTCGAAAACCCGCTGGCGCAGAAATTACTGCGTGGCGACTTGTTACCGGGTAAACCGATCAAGGTCAGCTGTGCGGGTGGCGAGTTAGTGTTCGAGCAATAACCAGTAGCTAGTCACTTAGTGTGTTGTTTGAGTGTGATACGTTAATCGCAAGCTTGAAGTTGGATAGATTGAAATAGGCGAACTGAAATAAGCGTTCTTGAATGAACGAGCTTGAAATAAACTATCTTGCAATAAGAGATAGCGCTTTCTTAGTCAGTATCGCTCCCGCTTCAAGTACTAAAACGAAAGGAGCCGAGTTTTTAACTCGGCTCCTTTTTTATTGCTTCAGCGTTAATCGTTCTTTGTTAATGGCTACTTCTTATCACAGAAGAGTTTGATTCTTTCCTGTTGCTGAGCAATCGAGGCTTGGCGGTCTTCCTCTGTCATAGCAACAGATTCACCCGAATCGGAAGTTTGGCGGATAAGCTTAGTGTGCGTCGTGAGAATATCTAAATTGTGTTTTGCACTCTCACAAATGGATTGAGCCTGTTTAGCATCTTTCTCTTTGATCAGCGCAGTTGACTTTTCTAATTCATTGGCTTCAGAAGTGGCTTCTGCTTTCTTTACAGGTGCGATAAAACCCACTTTCGCCTGCTCTAAATCTTCACTGTAGAGCTTTTCTGCTTTGATGTTTTCTTGTTGTGGGGCTTGTTGGCTGTAATGCGTCACCCCATTTTCATCGATCCAAGTATAGATAACGCCCGCAGAAACGGGGCCAATGAAAAGGCCGAGCCAAAACCATCGGCATAGCATAGTGCTGAACGTGTTCACTTTTAACATCGAAATCATCCCTAACTGGTCTCTCATCGACATGATAATAAAATATGTTATCTTGAAAGCTAACTTCTCTTCACCGAACTAGCGTAATAAGTGTATGCAAAATTCTTCAAATCAAACAGTAAAGAATAAAGGTATCTATTTATTACCGAACCTTTTTACCACAGCGGGTTTGTTTTCTGGTTTTTATGCCGTAATTGCTTCCATGAATGCTAACTTTGAAGCCGCAGCGATAGCCATTTTTATTGCCATGATCTGTGATGGGCTCGACGGCCGAGTAGCAAGGCTGACTAATACCCAAAGTGATTTTGGTGCTGAGTACGACAGTATGGCCGATATGGTGTCCTTCGGAATGGCGCCCGCACTACTCGCCTACAATTGGGCATTAGCGGACTTAGGTAAAATTGGTTGGCTGGCCGCATTTATCTATTGTGCAGGTGCGGCACTCAGGCTTGCTCGATTTAATACGCAAGTTGGCGTTGCCGATAAGCGTTACTTTCAAGGTCTCGCCAGCCCGGCTGCCGCCGCTGTTATTGCTGGCAGCATTTGGCTTGGTAATCAATACAGTCTCGATGGAAAAAATATCAGTTGGATTGCAGCCCTTGTGACTGCGGCAACTGGTCTATTAATGGTCAGTAATTTTCGCTATCACTCTTTTAAAGAAATTGACTGGCGTGGCAAGGTTAATTTTATCGTGATCTTACTGGTCGTCGGTGTATTTGTGGTGGTGTCAGTTCAACCTGCATTGATCTTATGCGTCGGTTTTTACTTATATGCGATTTCAGGTCCGATCATTACGATTCGAACTGTGAGAAAACTTAAAGTCGCTCATATTGTCGGTGATGATACGGTGACGAATGTCGAGAGTAATTCCTCAACTCAAGCTGCAGCACAAACACAAAGCGCTACAAATATCGAAAAAGAGAAATAAGAAGAGCATAAATCTTAGGGCTCGTGCTTTTGATCATTAC
Source organism: Shewanella sp. SP2S2-4 (assembly GCF_031932025.1). Taxonomy (NCBI): domain Bacteria; kingdom Pseudomonadati; phylum Pseudomonadota; class Gammaproteobacteria; order Alteromonadales; family Shewanellaceae; genus Shewanella; species Shewanella sp. SP2S2-4. Next base: position 788 of record NZ_JAUOER010000024.1, on the reverse strand, counting down.
TTATCATTAGCTAGGTGTAAACAAGAGTAAGACATCACAGTGGGCATGACGCTTTTAGAGGTTTGCTGATAGATATTACGAAAAATAGCTATCAACTTTTGTTTATGCCTATTCAATCTATTAAAACTCCAGCAATAGGCTATTCCTTCTGCCAAACTTATCAACCCAAACAGCGATATTGCTCAGTATTGCATTATATTTCTGCAGTTTGGTGGTTATTTATTCGCTTGGCGCAGGTTGTTAAAAAAGCCCTTGCACAAAATCTTCTGCTCCCTATAATGCGCATCCACTGACACGGCAGACAGCGTTAAGCAGCCTGATGTGACAGTTCATCGATGAGTTTACTGATTGATGAGTGTTGAGAAAGTTTGCAAAAACTCCTTGACGCGAAACGGGAAATGCGTAGAATACGCAGCCCTAGCCAACTGGAAGCGTTCGGCGCTCAGTGTGATACTCACCTTCTCTTACGAGGTTGAGTTGCTCTTTAACAAGATAAAACAAGAAATCTGTGTGGACACTCACAGGTGTTGAGTTAATCGAAACTGCTTAACCTTCGGGTTGGCAGTCAAAAATTTAAATCAACCAATTCTTTCACGAGAGTGATGAGTGTTCATAGCAATATGTACAAAGACTTACTACTTATTTTCGAATAAATAGGAGTCGAACAGAATTCGTTGAGCCGTTTGACGTAAGTCAAACAACAAAACTTTAATTGAAGAGTTTGATCATGGCTCAGATTGAACGCTGGCGGCAGGCCTAACACATGCAAGTCGAGCGGCAGCGGGAAG
>NZ_JAUOER010000023.1:0-88094 GCF_031932025.1 Shewanella sp. SP2S2-4 | reverse complement strand
GCGGTGCCCGTCGTGCCCGTTTGACCGGTCACGGTGACGCTGAAGTTTTCAGCTCCCTCATAGACGTTGTCATCATTGGTTTGGACACGCAGTTGTAGCGAGGTGGTGCCCGCCGCTAGGGTGACGATACCGTCGGCGGGGACGGCGACCCAGTTGGTGCCATCAAAGTATTCCAGCGTACCGATGTCACCGGCTTCGGTATCCCCCGCATTGAGGGTCAGTTTGACCGTGGTGGCCGTGTCGGCCGCTGCAGACAAGCTCACAGTGAACAGCGCCGTGCTGCCTTCGTTGAGGGTGCCGGCATTGGTGATAGAGACCGATGGGCGATCATCATCTGGGTTCGGGCCAGGACCGGTGCCGTCGTCGACAATGGTTGTTGTGGCGCTGCCATTATTACCAACAGCGGCATTACCACCACTCACATTACTGATTTTAATCGTGAAATCTTCAGCACCTTCGTAAACTTCATCGTTAATTGTATTTATATTAAAATTAACGCTGGTTTGCCCTGCAGGGATCAAAACACTGATCACACCAGTGAAATCACTACCGTCGACTGCAGTGCCAGTATAAGTAAATGTAACGGTAACATTTTCAGTGGCGGGTTGATCTAAAGAAACGGTAAAGCTTGCTGTATCACCTTCATTGACGAAGGTTTGATTGGCGCTGATACTGACTTCTGGATAGATTACATCTCCATAGTCGGAATCAGTACCTGTGTTACCAGCAGGGTCTGTTACGCTGGCCTCAGCTGTGTAACCACCTTCAGGTAGAGGCGACATAACATCAACGGCATAGGTACCATCTTGATTTACTGTGGTAGTCAGTGTTTGGGTTGCACCATTGGCGTCGGTTATTAGTATGGTAACGACACTGCCTGGCGTTGCATCGGTTGTGCCTGTAATAGTCGGAGTATCATCTGTAGTGTTATCCGGTGCTTCCACAGTGACTGTAGGTGCTGTGTTATCAACATTACCATTATCTGTGGCTTCACCTGTATTGCCTGCTGGATCTGTCACTGTTGCTACAGCGGTATAGCCGCCTTCAGCGAGTGGATTAGTGACATCTACGGAATAGGTGCCATCAGGGTTTACTGTGGTGGTGAGAGTTTGCTCTGCACCTGTGCTATCTGTCACTACAATCGTAATAGTGCTACCCGGTGGGGCATCAGTCGAACCTGTGATAGTCGGTGTAGTATCTTTGGTATCATCAGGCGCATCAACAGTAATTGTTGGTCCCGTTGTATCAAGTATTGCTGAATCACTGCCTTCTGGAGATACGTTACCTGCACTATCAGTAATAGTCGCGACAACTGTAATCGTTTCGCCTTCCCCAGGAGCTGGAAGGTTGAGATTCACAAAGCCATTGTTGATATCTTCCTGAGTCAATGTGTAGTCAACACCATTAACAGTAAGTGTATCGCCTACATTTGCACCTGTGCCATCTAAGCCAATAGTGACATTGATTTCAGTATTGCCAGCTAGCTCTTCGTTACTAATAAAACCATCATTGTTTGTATCTGTATTGATAGTGACACTAGGCCCCCCATCGGCGACTGGTGTGACATTGATGGTTAATGTTGCTGAAGAGCCAGTGTTGGTGGTGTAAGTAATAACAGGTACTTGGCCATTCCAATTTTCATTGGGTGTAAAGGTATATGAACCATCGGCGTTCAAGACTAAAGTGCCGCCTTCGAGTGTGGCTTCGGTACCTGCTGCGTAAGTGGTACCGCCGACTTCAAAACTCACAACACTTAAGCTTGAGTCTACATCGCTGTCATTATCGAGAACGTTACCTGTGGCAGGTGTATCTTCATCTACTGTATTTGAATCGTTGACCAGAACGGATGCATCATCTACAGGCGATATATTGATGGTTAAGGTCGCGCTGGCACCTGTGTTGGTGGTGTAAGTAATAACAGGTACTTGGCCATTCCAGTTTTCATTGGGCGTAAAGGTATATGAACCATCGGCGTTCAAGACTATAGTGCCGCCTTCGAGTGTGACTTCGGTACCTGCTGCGAAGGTGGTACCGCCGACCTCAAAACTCACAACACTTAAGCTGGAGTCTACATCACTGTCATTATCTAGAACGTTACCTGTGGCAACGGAATCTTCATCGGTCGTATTGCTGTCATTGGCGAGTGCCGATGGGGAATCTGCAGCAATGGTCAGTTGTGGATCATTGGCCGTAGTGCCTGTTAGTGCTTGACCTGTAGTTGAATATCCTGATGTGGCTAAGACTTCGCTACCACTGCGAGCGAGAGTGACATAGCCAGAGTTACCGTCACGGCCTGGAGTGTTCCCTGCTGCGGTTTCTGGAAGATTCTGAGTTGGGTCTTCACCGGATGCAATAAGATCTTGTAATGCTTGGATTTCATCTAAGGCGGCCGCGTCAGTGGCGTTGGTGGCTACTGCGGGTTCGTTGGGGGCAACTTCGTTCGATAGCTTAGTGCCATCGTCGAAGGTGATCTCATAGGTCGCGTTTTCGTCAATATGGAGCACAGCACCTTTTGGGAGTTGTTCGCCATCCTTAGCGGGTTGATTTGAACCATCAACTTCGACATTGATTTGCCCTTTTACTAACTTAAGCAAACCTTTCTTTGATGTAATTACCGATCCCATAATTAGCTCCCAACAGCCAAAGTGTGTTAATTCCACAGACGCACAAATCCAACATATGTGCTGGATTGTGATACAAGTGGTCGAATTTTAGCTAACAAAGTAACGCAAGTCAATTTTTTGACACGTCTGCATTGCTTGCTCTGACTGGGGTTTGCGGTATGTTGGCAGTAAAAAAGACAGGATTCAGATTTGTAACTAGATATAGTAGATATATTTAAAAAAAGGGCTGCATTTAGTATTTTTCAACTTTGTAGTTAAGTATATTTATAACAAATTAATTAGGATTGGAAGGTTAATTTTTTATGAAAACGACACAAACCGACCTAGTGAGTCTCGTTTTTGAGTTCGAATGAAGCAAGAACCTTCGTGAGTGGTAAACGCCGTGACTCACAACAGTGCAAATCACGGCGTTATCTTTATTGATGTCGTAGAGCTATAAGTTAACTGCTTGGCGATAGCTTTGATTGGCGTGACCTTGTTCGCCTAACTGTTCTTGAATCCGTGCGAGCGCCAGCCATGAGGCTTTTGTTGGTTCGAGTCGGCAAACATTCTGCAAGCAGCTTCTGGCTTCTTTCATATCCCGCGTTTGCTGATAAAGCTTAGCTAAGCACATCTGGTAGTCCGCATTATTCTCATGGGTGACTTCATGCTTGAGTAACTGTTTACGGATCTCTGTGTCTTGGGCTGTCGCGATTTCAGGAATTGCATGTAAAAGTGCTGACTCGGGAGAGGTTCGTAACTTTTTCGCGATTAGTTTCAGCGCTTGGTCTTTGCGATTAAAGCGGCATAAACCCATGGCATAAATCGCCAGAAACTCAGACTGATTGCGTTCACTGCGGGATAACCACTGCCAGCATTGCTCTAAAGCTTCTTCACCTTTGATGGCTGCGGCTTTGAGTAACGCGCAATTAGTGGCGATATTGAGCTCATTCAGCTGAGCATCATCGAGGATCTGACGCTTCTTCAAAATAGGTATTAATAGCTTGAGCGCATCCCAATCCTCTTGGGTTCGGTATAACTCAAGGGCGAGTTTGAGTACTGGCGCTTTACTCTTGCTCGTCGGTGCTAATTTATCCAGCTCGGCGCGGGCTAAAGTTAACTCTCCTTGTTTTAACAGATATCGAGTGCGAGTGGTTGCTACGGCATTCGCGGCAAGAGGTTGCGCTGCAGCGCGATCAAGATATTGATCTCGCTCGGCTATTTTTTGTTGATACTGAGCGGCACGGGCCGCAGCAAGTAAGTTAAGCGCAGGGAGTTCGCCATTGTCAGCGCCTTTTATCATGGCGCGTTCTGCTGCAGGCCAATCTTCTTCAGCCAGAGCCAGTGCACCCATTAAGGTATGTTTTTTAGCCGAGCGGCGGCGCCAGTGATGGGGAATAAAACGGCTGCGCAGCATCAGATTGATGGCGCTAATCACTAGCCATTCGAGTACTTGGAATACGGCATAAAATACAATTAACGCAATGATCCCAAAGACTAAGCTGGTCTCAATCTGGTAGTCACCCGCAGCAATATAGACATAACCTGTATTGCCAACCAGCCAAGGGCTGATGCAGAGCCCTATTAGCACAATCCCTAAGAAAACTAATATTTTGATCATAGTGGCGCATCCTCTGATGAGGTCAGCTCGCCATAACTCGTCAGCTGTAATAACAGAGGTTTAGCTGCAAAGGATTTCAGGGTAATAGGATCAAGTTCTAAGGTTGCTAATTTATCGATTTCGGCGATGGCCTCAGCTGTCTTGTGATCTTGCGTATCAAAATAGGTTTGGATCCACTTGCGCGCCATCATCAATGATTGGTGATAAGCCGCTCTGTCATAGCGATATAACGCAAGTTGCGATTGCAGCAGTTTATGGCGAATGTTTTCCACCAGATACCATTGCTGTTCCGGTGCGAGTAAAGCGGGCGCATCGGCGGTTTTGTGGCGTATGGTAATAAAGTCTTGGGTTAACGCTTTCCACGTTTTACCCAGATTGCTCTGCCAATCATTCAAATCACCAGTAATCGTTGTATCTTCTGGCGCATCGGTTTCTGCGTCGGTGCGATTCAGTGGCAGTTTATCGAGTTGTTCAATTAAGGCATCGAGCGCCAATACATTGCCATCAATATCTGTGGTTTTAATGCTGGCCGTGGCGGCGATGTCTTTTGCTAATGCCTTACGAATCGGCAGTAACGCCGGATTATTCATCGCGGCGATGGTTTCATCCGCCGACTTTAATAGATCGGTGGCGGTGCGGGGATCTTTCTCTAACCAAAGTTTACGGCCTGCCATATTTACTAGATATTCGGCTTCAGAGGCCATCCAATGTGTTGGGCTGCGCTGGGCAAGTTTATTGACCCTGTCCTGCAGCTGATTTTGGTCTTCTGCTAATTTTGTTAATTCTTGGTAAGTCTTAGCATCATTCAGTTGCTGCTGTTCAAGCTGTCCAATACGTTGATTTGGCTGCAATAGTGCTTGCTGTAATTGGTCCTGCAGGGCGATATTTTTCGCATCCTGCGCTAGCAGTTGCTGTTGCATCTGTTGGTACAGCATAAAACCGCCACCAAGAGTGCAAGCGGTTAAGCCTAGCGCTAATAACACTCCAAAGCGAATTGCCCACGAGCTTCTATTGGAGGCTGGCGTTTGGCTTGGTGCAGTTGAAGTTGTGGCTTTGGCTGTTTGGGATTCTGTGGATGACGCCGATGTTGCGGATATGTCATCGGTCGTTTCCGGTGACACAATAATAGCGGTAGCCTCTGATTCTGGGCTCTTTGCGTCGTGCTTGTTGTTATCCATTTAACAGTCCTTGAAAACATGCTACTGCCGAAATTCGAGTAAAATCGGGCTAAATAGCGCTTAGAGTTTAAGGGCGTTTAGCACGGCTTTGCTGTTGGCGGCATTGGCATTGGTGACTTGGGTTATACCAAAGGCGTGAGCTTGAGCTTCTACTCGGTTACTTGGGACTATGATATGACATGAGCGCAGCCATGCAAATAACTCTTTTGGCACTAAATTAATCAGGTTATCCAGTACTTCACCGCTGGTCACCACAATCGTGTCTATCCCGAAGGCTTGCCATTGCAGAGCTAACTGTTGACCATCGAGTGGCGGGCAAGCTCGTTGATACACTTCCCAATAGCGCAAATGTGCACCGCGCTCAGCCAGTTGTTCGGCTAAGGCTTCGCGGCCACCGACACCACGTATAATAGTAATCTGCTTACCTTTAATCTCTTGCAGCGGCGCGAGCGTGAGTAGCCCTTCGGTCTGCTGGCAATCATCAGGGGCTTCGAGGGCAGAAATACCGAGCTGGTTTAATGCTTCCCAAGTCGCATGCCCTACCGCGAAGTACTGAGCTGGAGGCCAAGCTTTGGTGTTTGGATTCGCAGAAGTTAAGGCGTTATCTGCAAAAGTCACAGCATTGGCGCTGATGCAGATAATCATATCGGCGTGTGCCAAAGGATGCGGGGTATTCGTTGCGATAGCGGGCGTTGCTTCGACACACAGCAGAGGTGTGACCCAGTGAGCAATGCCTCGTTCATTCAAGGCATCGACCATGGACTGATTGCGCCCCTCGGGGCGCGTCAGTAAGACTTTCATTGACTTAGGCTTTAGCGTAAACGGCGTCGAGAATGCTTTTGGCACCTTTGCTGAGTAACTCTTCAGCAAGGGCAACACCTAATTGTGTAGCTTCGGTTTTTGGACCTGTGATCACGCCTTCGATGATTTCACTGCCATCTGGGTTACCGACTAAGCCGCGTAACGTCATCTCGTCACCATCGATTTCAGCAAATGCACCAATCGGCACTTGGCATCCACCTTCAAGGCGCGTGTTCATCGCGCGCTCGGCCAGAACACGGTAGCGCGTTTCTAAATGTTCTAATGGTGCCAGTAGCGCTTTAACACGTTCGTCGTTGATGCGGCATTCGATACCCACGGCGCCTTGGCCATTGGCGGGTAAGGATTCTTCGGCAGAAATAAAGCTGGCAATACGCTCAGACAATTTCAGACGGATTAAGCCAGCAGCGGCAAGAATAATGGCATCGTATTCGCCGTTATCAAGCTTAGCTAAACGAGTTCCAACGTTACCGCGTAAATCTTTGATGATGAGGTCGGGACGTGATGCACGTATCTGACATTGACGACGTAGGCTCGAGGTGCCCACAGTTGCGCCTAATGGTAATTCGCTGATCGATTTATATAAATTCGATACAAAGGCATCGCGAGGATCTTCGCGCTCGCAAATAACTTCAAGGCCTAAGCCTTCAGGGAAGTCGACTGGCACGTCTTTCATTGAGTGCACGGCGATATCGGCAAGATCGTCTAACATAGCGACTTCAAGCTCTTTGACGAACAAACCTTTACCGCCCACTTTGGCTAGCGGCGTATCTAAGATAACGTCGCCTTTAGTGCTCATTGGCAGCAATTCCACCACAATACCTGGGTGAATGCGTTCTAATTCGGCTTTAACAAATTCAGCTTGCCACATGGCCAGCGGACTCTTGCGGGTTGCGATACGTATGCGGTTCTCAGACATGCCTAGTTTCCATCAAAGATCTTAGTTGCACCAATGCTAACATTGGCAAATCGTTTATGTAAGGAAGCCGTATCGATTCTTTGAAGTCGGCGATGTTCTCAATTGCGTAAAAGTGTGACGGACTTCACATTTGGTTGCTCGTGTTTGCAAAAGTGTTAACATGGGCACTCTTCTCATCAGTGTTTAAGTGTTGTGTTTTAAAATGGATCGGCAGATACAATTTCCTGATATAGCTGAAAGACTTAATAAGGTCCGCATTGCGCGCGCCTTGGCTTTACTATCGCCGTTGCAAAAACACTTATTCCATTTGATCCCCTTTTTAATTCACCAGAACAGCGTTCAGTATCCCGGCTATCATGCCGCTAATACGCCCTGTGGCATTAATGAGTATCAGCTTGGCGAAATTGAATCCCAAGCCTGTGATGTTTTATCGCTGCCCTTTATTACTCAAGAAACTGACATCAACGCGTTTGAAGGCGTTTATGCCATGGGCAGTACTGGCAGCTTTGGCCAAAATACCAAGAGCGATGTCGATGTTTGGTTAGTGCATAGGGCTGATTTAAGCCCAGAAGAGTTAGCGCTGATCAGGATTAAAACCGATAGATTGACGGCTTGGTTTGCCGAGTATCAGTTTGAGGTGAACTTTTACTTAGTTCATCCGCAACAGTTTTGTGGTGATCAAACGCAGCGTGGTTGCCAGTCAGCCATGGCCCATGAGCACAGTGGTAGTACTCAGCACTGGTTATTACTGGAAGAATTTTATCGTAGTCAAATACGTCTGGCGGGTAAAACGATTGCATGGTGGCCAGACGCTAAACTTAATCCCGCACTCTTGTTTTTAGGCGATGTACATGAATTACCTGCGAGTGAGTACTTTGGCGCTTCGCTATGGCAGCTCTATAAAGGCTTAGAAAAGCCCCATAAGGCGCTGATTAAAGTATTGCTGCTCGAGGCTTATGCCAGCGATTATCCACATTCAACTGTGCTTTGTGATCGCCTCTGGCAGAAAACTTTAGCTGGCGATTTTTCGACATCGAATGATGCCTATTACTCTATCTACGAGATTATCGAAACCTATTTGCTTAAGCAGAATGATACCCGTCGACTTGAGATTGCACGGCGCTGCTTTTATCTCAAATGTGGCGTGCACTTGAGCCGAACCCAAGAGGGCAAAGATTGGCGTTATCCTAAACTGCAAAAATTGGTGCAGGATTGGCAATGGCCCGATAGTTTGATCAGCACCCTAGACGATTGTGAACATTGGCACAGTGGTCAGCTCAATTGGTTTAACGAGCAGTTGAATGAACTTTTGTTGGCAAGCTACCAAACTTTACTGCGCTTTGCATCGACCCATGAGCTTAATGAAGGCTTGCGGATTGAAGAACTGGGCATGCTGACTCGTAAATTACACACTTATTTTAGCCAAGATGAAGACCAAATCGCTAAGCTGAATTTACTGTGGAGTGTCTCGGTCGCCGAGTCCGAAGTGACTATGGTATCAAGCTCTCGCGAGCGGAAATATTATCTTTATCGCCAAGGGCCGCAGCCACTAAATCTGTTGGGTGAGTCGGCGATATGTAAGGGTAAAACGCCATCCGCCTTAATGATCTGGGCATGTCTAAACGGAATTTCGACGCCTGATACGCAATGGCATGAATATGGTCAGAGTAAGGCAAAGTCGAAACGGCTTACCGAAGCTTCTAAGCGGTTACTGAATTTTATCGACCACGACTGGCGGGTATCTAAACGTGACTTATGCCAGCCATGGCATTTTCGTAAGCTGATTTTCGTGCTTAATCTGGATTGCGATCCCACGATTGAATGGCAAGGACAGGAAATGATGGTCGATGTGATGAATGCGAACGTGTTCTCACTCGGGCGTAAAAAAGCCAATATGCTTGGGGCGTTAGATGCCATTTGTTTGAATAGTTGGGGTGAATGGCAGTGTCATCGCTTCGAAGGCGATACGGCGGTATTGCAAGCCTTAGCTTTTGTGACGCCGGGACTAAGACGGGCCAGCTTACCCGTGGACATGGATGTGATCAGCTGTTCACAGAAGTTACGTCCACAGCTTAAATTAGCAGTGAAAAATCTATTAAAACAAACCATGCGTTTGTGCCAAAAAGTGCAGCAATCCAGCACTTTAGTGCAGCCGCTACAGATAAGTCATACTCGTTATGGGATCTTTTTTAATCCCTTAGGCATGGCCTATCAGGATTTGAGCGACGCTAAGTCTTTTTATCAGCAGTTATCCCGTAGTCATCTTGTGCTGCTGCCACGGCCTGAATTGGGTGACGATCCCTTTTCGAGTATGCCTAAAGTGGTGCAGAACTATGCGGCGAAAGGGGCTATTCAATATTTTCTACGCCAACGAGTCGATAACTTGGATGTATTTATTCTCGATGAGGAAAACCAGCTGAGTCACTATGTGCAGGCGGGATCAAATATGGCCGAATTAGTGAATAAAGTCAGTCACCATTATGTGTTCGATGAACATTATGCTTCACGGGCGCGGTTTAATATTCCGCAGTTTTTCCATCTAGTGCGAGTGGCGGGGGAGTTAACTGTAGCGCCGTTCGGTATCGATGTGAGCGATCAAGACACTGAGTTTTAAGCTGGATTTTGAACATAAATAATGGGAGCCAAGGCTCCCATTATTGTTTGGCACTGCACTATTATGGCTTGCGCTACGTATGACTTAGATTAAAAGCTAAGCTCAATTCCGCCTTGGCGTGCGATAGACTCTTGCACGAATGGCATAAACTCGCCGCCATTACGTCCGTCCATCCATTTACCTTCAACAAAACCAAAGTGATATCCACCAAAGCGTGTGGCGACCCAAATCTCATGCAAAGGTTCTTGCTTGTTGATCACTATCTTAGAGCCATCAATAAATTCTAATTGCAATACGTTGCCACTGGCATCGATATCAACATCGGCATCTTGCTCATCAATCGCAGTTTCAATCGCATTTTCTATGGCTTGGAACATGTCATCGGCGAGCTGGTGAAATTCTGTATCTGTCATGGCCATGCATTTCTGTCCTTTGCTTTCGTCAAGATGGGTGCGATTATAAGGCCATTAGTCACCAGATGCACAGATGTTGAGAAAAATGAGACTGTTTTTATTGTTATTGCTTGGTAGCCTATTCATTACGGCATGCGGCCAAAAAGGCCCCCTCTATCGTTCGCCCGCCACAGAGGTAAATCAACCTAAAAAGGTTGATGAAGCTAAAACTGTGCCTGAAGTGGAAGAGATTAAAACCGAAATTAGAGCCATCGAAGCACAAAAAACACAACAATAACAATCGCTATAACTACAACGACCATCACTATCGCAGCGATAAAGCGCAGTAAGGAATCAGACATTGGATCACTTTCTCTACCAACAAAATGCCCTGCACGCCGAAGGCTGCCAGGTTGCCGATTTAGCTCAAACCTATGGCACACCGTTGTATATCTATTCCCGCGCCACGCTAGAGCGCCATTGGCATGCCTTTAATAATGCCGTGGCAGATCATCCACATTTGATTTGTTACGCAGTTAAAGCCAATGCGAACTTGGCCGTACTGAATGTGCTGGCACGTTTAGGCAGTGGTTTTGATATTGTGTCGGGCGGTGAGTTAGCCAGAGTGATAGAAGCGGGCGGCGATCCCGCCAAAGTGGTGTTCTCTGGCGTGGGTAAAACAGCGGCTGAAATGGAACAGGCACTTAATCTGGGCATTTATTGCTTTAATGTCGAATCGAGTGCCGAGCTTGAGCAGTTAAATCTGGTCGCAGGGCGTTTAGGTAAAGTCGCGCCTGTGTCCCTGCGGATTAATCCCGATGTGGATGCGGGAACCCATCCCTACATTTCGACTGGCCTTAAAGAAAACAAATTCGGTATTGCTATGGATGAGGCTGAAATCGTTTTCGCCCGTGCCCATGCGTTGCCACATTTAAAAGTGAAAGGTGTCGATTGCCATATCGGCTCACAACTGACTGAAATCAAGCCATTCCTCGATGCGATGGATCGTATGCTTGCGTTAATCGACCGTTTGGCCGAGCAGGGTATCGTTATTGAGCATTTCGATGTGGGTGGTGGTTTAGGGGTGACCTATGATGCCGAAACGCCGCCGCATCCTGATGTGTATGCCGCCGCCATATTGGCGCGTTTGGGCGACCGTCAACTGAAGCTGATCTTCGAGCCGGGCCGTGCGATTGCCGCCAATGCGGGGATTTTTGTTACTCAAGTGCTGTATCTTAAAGAAAACAGCGACAAACGTTTTGCGATTGTCGATGGCGCGATGAATGACTTGATTCGTCCCGCACTCTACAGTGCATGGCAAAATATTATCCCAGTCGTGCCAAGGGACTCAGAGGCCTATGAGTTTGATATTGTTGGTCCAGTGTGCGAAACCGGAGACTTTTTAGGTAAAAATCGCCAGCTCGCGTTAGCGGCGGGTGATTTACTGGCGGTGCGTTCGAGTGGTGCCTATGGTTTTGCTATGGCCTCTAACTACAACACTCGTCCTCGTGCGGCTGAAGTGATGGTCGATGGTGAGCAGGCTTTCTTAGTGCGTGAGCGAGAAAAATTGTCTCAGCTCTGGCAAGGTGAGCAACTCCTGCCGTAAACTAGAAAAATTATATTGATTCAGGCGCTTGGTTTCATACTTTATGAGCGGCGCCTCGGCTTAAAGGATAAGTATCTTGATCCAATTCACTAAGATGCACGGACTGGGCAACGATTTTATGGTGGTCGATGGGGTCACGCAGAACGTGTTCTTTTCGCCTGAGCAGATCCGCCGTTTAGCCGACCGTAACTTTGGCATAGGTTTCGACCAACTACTCTTAGTTGAGCCGCCCTATGATCCCGATTTAGATTTTCATTATCGCATCTTCAATGCCGATGGCACTGAAGTCGAACAATGCGGCAATGGCGCCCGCTGTTTCGCCCGTTTTGTGCGTAATAAAGGCCTGACAAATAAGAGTAAAATCCGTGTCAGTACTTCGTCTGGCAAGATGACTTTGCGCTTAGAGCGAGACGGTACTGTTACCGTGAATATGGGCGTGCCGATCCTCGAACCGAGTCAGATCCCCTTCAAAGCCAAGAAACCTGAAAAAACCTATTTACTGCAAACACCGCTGCAAACCTTTTTATGTGGCGCGGCTTCTATGGGTAATCCCCATTGCGTGCTCGACGTTGAAGATGTGGCGAGCGCCTCCGTTGCTGAAATTGGTGCCATGCTCACTAAGCATGAGCGTTTTCCGCGCGGTGTGAATGTGGGATTTATGCAAGTAGTGGATTCGGGCCACATTAAGCTGCGGGTGTATGAGCGCGGCGCGGCCGAAACCTTGGCCTGTGGCACTGGCGCGTGTGCAGCTGTAGTTGTGGGTCAAGTGCAAGGAAAGCTCGGCCAGCAAGTGCGGGTGGATTTACCCGGTGGCACCTTAACCATCAACTGGGAAGGCGAGGGTAAACCTTTGTGGATGACGGGCCCTGCGCAGCACGTTTACGATGGACAAATTCAGTTATGACAGAGCCCTTGATGCCGCAGACGGATGTGCCTTTCGATGAGTTGATTATTCGCGAATATCTGCTGGATAATCCCGACTTTTTTAATCGCTATCCCGAGCTGCTGCTGGCGATGCGCTTGCCTCACATGGAACGCGGCGCCATCTCTTTGGTGGAACGTCGCCAAGAAATGCTGCGCCAGCGAGTGAGCCAGTTGGAAGAAGAAATCACTAGCCTGTTAACCATGGCGGCGCGTAACGAGAAGATTTACCAATTCAATACTGAGTTATCCTTCCAGCTATTAAATTGTGCCGATCTAGTGTCACTTAAAGAAGTGTTGGCCGACAGTTTGAAATTACAGTTTAATTTCAGCCATGTGCGTTTGATCAGCGTTCTCGATACCGATATGAAGGCAATATGGGATCAAAGGCTGCATAAAGGTCACTATTTTGGCCGACTCACGCAGCAAGAGGCTAAACGCCTATTTGGTAGCGAAGTGGGGTCAGTGGCACTGACGAAATTGTCGGAAGACAACCCAGTCATTTTTGCTATTGCTAGCCAAGATGCCACCCATTTTCATCCCGATATGGATAACATGCTGCTGGAACAACTGCGGCGTTTACTGGCGCACATGCTCGCTAAGCTGTAATGGCTGTCGAGCGATTGTGCTCACTCAAGGCTTAGCAAAACCCATGAGGAAACCGATATGAGTACGCAAACAGCCGAAGTGTCGGCGCTTAATACTCAATGGTTACAAACCTTTGAACGCTATCTGAGTACCGAGCGGCAGTTGTCGGCCCATACAGTACGTAATTACCTTTACGAGCTTCATCGCGGTAGCGATCTCTTGCCTGACGGCGTGCATCTACTCAATGTGAGCCGAGAGCATTGGCAGCAAGTATTGTCTAAATTGCACCGCAAAGGCTTAAGCCCGCGATCGCTTTCTCTGTGTTTATCTGCGGTAAAACAATGGGGTGAATTTCTGCTGCGCGAAGGTGTGATCGAGCTTAATCCTGCCAAAGGCTTAAGTGCTCCCAAACAAGCCAAACCGCTGCCGAAGAATATCGATGTCGATGCCATCAGTCATTTGCTGGACATTGAAGGCACGGATCCCCTAAGCCTGCGGGATAAAGCTATGATGGAATTGTTTTATTCCAGTGGTTTACGTTTAGCTGAACTCGCCGCACTTAATTTATCCAGTGTGCAATACGATTTGAAAGAAGTGCGAGTCTTAGGTAAAGGCAATAAGGAACGTATCGTCCCCGTCGGTCGTTTGGCGATTGCTGCGCTGCAGAATTGGCTCAATTGCCGAAAGCAGATCCCCAGTGAAGATAACGCCTTATTTGTGACCGAAAAGGGCAAGCGACTCTCCCATCGTAGTATTCAGGCGCGGATGGCGAAATGGGGGCAAGAGCAGGCATTATCGGTGCGCGTGCATCCACATAAACTGCGCCACTCCTTTGCCACTCACATGTTAGAAGCGAGCGCCGATCTGCGGGCGGTGCAAGAATTATTGGGCCATGCGAACCTAGCGACCACGCAAATTTATACCAGTTTGGATTTCCAACACTTAGCTAAGGTGTATGATAACGCCCATCCTAGAGCGAAAAAAACACAGGATAAATAATGCGTTGCTATCTTAGACCTCAAAATATTCAAGCGATCAGTTTCGATCTCGACGATACCCTGTACGACAATTTACCGCATATTTTAAATGCCGAAGCCGAGCTAGCGACGTTTCTGTTGCAGACTTATCCATTGTCGCAGGCGTGGCAAACCCATGATTGGCGCAGGCTAAAGCTGCAACTGCTGCAGCAAAATCGCGAGCTCGCCCACGACACCAGCGCAGCCCGTTTGGCAACGCTTCGCCAAGGGCTAATACAGCTAGGGTATTCGGCCGTTGAAGCCGAACGCGGCGCCGAGCAAGGATTAGCGTGTTTTTATTTTCATCGCAGCCATTTTCAAGTATCTGACAAAGTGCTCTTGTTACTCAAACGCCTATCGCAGCATTTTAGATTAATTGGCATCACCAATGGCAATGTGGATGCCGAGCGAATTGGTTTAGGCGATGCCTTCGAGTTTGTGTTGCATCCTGGCAATGGCGTGCATATGAAACCCGCTAAAGACATGTTTGAATTGGCCTGCTCGCGACTAAATATTGCACCGCAACATTTACTGCATGTTGGCGATAGTATGAATGCCGATGTGCGCGGGGCGCGGTTGGCAGGATGCCAGTCGGTGTGGTTGAATCCGAGTTTTGGCCGAGTCGATTCCTTACCTATTGCGGCCTTGTTACCCCATTTAGAAATTAATACTCTCGATGCGTTAATCAAAGTGCTGGCTATCGACGCAAACGAATCCCGCGAGCATTGTTGAATCTGCATCTTTGCTAATCTAAGGGTGATTGAGATCAAGGTTTGCCTCCTAAATTTGCACTAGAGTTAAGCCTAATATTACTGAAGTCACTGACTAAGGCTGTGTTATGGCGCGTATCGGGTTGTTATTACTGCTCACTTTATGTTGGACAGCGCCGGTATCGGCCCATGAGATCCATTCGGGTGGCGGTTTCATGTCGGGTTTTAATCATCCGGTATTGGGATTTGATCACTTGCTGGCTATGTTGAGCGTAGGCATGTTGAGCACCCAGCTCGGTGGCCGCGCAATTTGGACTGTCCCCTTAGCGTTTGTCACCTTTATGTTAGTGGGCGGGATTTTAGGCTTATACGCCATTGCCGTTCCCTTCGTTGAAATCGGCATTGCCCTCTCGGTATTGTTACTCGGTCTTGCCATCGCTTTTGATCGGCAAATCCCATTGTTATTTGCCATGGCCTTTGTGGGCGTATTTGCGATTTTCCACGGACATGCCCACGGCGCAGAAATGCCTGAATTGGCAAGCCCGGTCTTGTATGCCCTAGGTTTTTTATTTGGCACTGCAGTGATCCATTTAGGCGGCGTTATGATAGGCCTTGGAATGCAGCGGATGACAGGACAACGCAACTTAATGCGTGTCACGGGCGCAGCGATTGCGGCCATGGGCGGTTATTTATTAGCAGGATTTTGACGTAATAGCATGCCGAATTAACGCGCCTTGAGTTGCTTCATGCAAAGATGGGCGCGGCGTAACAGTAGATTGACCTGCAGACGGCTCGCATGCATGTCGGCATCTCCCACCCTAAAATAACTCCCTGTGTAAGGATCGCCGCCGACATAGATAGGTTTTAGCTGCTCTGGTGCCAGCGGTACGCGGATACGAATCAGCTTTTTATTCATAATTTCAATAATCTGCACATCTGATATCGCCAAAATATTATGGCTAGTGCGGCTAGGATTATCGAGGATTTCCCAGAACTCTTGTAAAACAGGAAGCGGATTGGGAATACCTTCAATGCTGAAATGGCCACGTTCTTCGCGTACGCCTAGGATGATCTCGCCACCCAAGGTGTTAGCAAAGGAGCTATAAGTCGCCCAAATATCTTCGGGTAATTGACCTAGTCCGTCGCGGCCACCGGCGAGTTTAAACTCTACTTGGGCCGATTCGTGCAAATTGGCAATATCATCGAGTGCAAATGATTGAAATGTCATGGCAGCTTATCCGTCAGCGACACATAACTTGTTGTAGCACGCCAACAATTGAAAGGCCAGACCTAGGTCCAGCCTTAAAATTCTGCAGATGATCCGAAATTTAAGGGACATCACAGCAGAAACAGCCAATCGATTATTGAGCGAGACCTAATGCCTTAGGAAATAGAATATTGTTTTCTAAGTGAATATGCTGATGTAAATCAGCCTCAAATTCCGCTAGCGTGGCATAACACACACGCCACGTAGTGCAAGCATGTTCCGGTGGTGTGAAGTCGTTCGTGAGCTCGTGTAATTTTTGCAAGATCAAACCGACTTCTTCATGTTCGTGCTGCATCGCATTGATGGGATTACCAATATGGCCAAAGCAAGTTTCAATGTGCTCTGCTTGACTCAAGCCGCGGATCGCCGGAAACAGTATTTTTTCTTCTTTCATTAAATGCGGCATCAGGTCTTCAACTAAAGCACGTATCCAACCCGCAAAGGGAATAATTTCGGCATGGTGCTCACCGTGGGCGCGCACCATTTTCTCGGAATATTCGACCAACAACGGGGCTTTTTCGCGCACATACTGATGGTGTGTCGACTCGATATAGTCGACAAGTTGATCTAAAGGTAATTGATTCAATTCATCTTCTTTGCTGCCAGTCAGTGTTACCGCATTCAGCGCAGCAACCACTTTTGCGGGATCTATTTCTGCACGCTCGCAGGCGATCGACAGCGGTTTACCGCCGCCACAACAGAAATCGATACCAAATTGGCTGAACACATGGGCGCGGCGAAAATCTTCGGCAACTAACTCACCGACTTTTCGTGCTAGCCAGTGGCTATCTTGAGCGCTCTCACTGAGCTCTGAACCTTGACCAAGTTGTGAATCATGGCGAGGTTGATAACCCACACCATGAACTGAGGGTTGTGCATCTTGCGGGATAGAAGTAGCAGACATGAATAGCTCCAAAGCAGCAATAAATTTACATTCATATTATTTGCAGCTTTAATGCGTAGCAACTAAACCCGACTAAAATACTCAGGATTTGCTGATGGTGTCACAGTTAACCGAGCGAAATATCTCTTAAGGTGTAGGTCGCCTGACTTATTTGTAGCTGGCAAATTGGCTCTCGAAACGTTGAGATACTGAGTGACGATCACGCCAAAGCGTTTCATTTTTTATCACTTAATTCGGAAGCGACAACTTGGCCTTGTTTAGTGTATTCGTACAACTGGGTAGGTTTTGCCCGCGGTAATTGCGACAGGCCCAAAAGGGGCCGAATCGACCATCCTTTAACAGCATATCGCCACCGCAGAGGTTACAAAGTGGTGATATATGTCCACAAGCCTCATTTAGGCACACCTTAAAGCCTGCAAAACGGTTACGCGTCATTGGGCTAGCGCAAAGTTCACAGCCTTGCTCCTTGTGATCGCACAAGGGAAAATGTGAGCAAGAATAAAACGATTTAAAATTCCCTGTTCTAGGCTTAAGCGTTCCCGTGCTACAACGCACGCATTTTACTTCTTCAAATAACCTTTGTACTAAAGAGGTGTTGAACTCATCTTGTTCAATTGGGTAGTCTTTTGTAAGCAGTTCAGTGACGAAAGGACTCACGTCTGTCATATCGGCAATCACATAGGCGCGGTGTTTTGCCCGCGTTAACGCGACATAAAACAGTCGACGTTCTTCTGCAAATTCAAACGCTTCCGTTTTTGGTAAAAATGCATCTAGTATCGGAGGAGTGATTTTCATTGAAGGGAAGCCATGCATTCCCGTTTTCATCCCCATGATCACCACATAATCGGCTTCTTTTCCTTTCGAAGCGTGAAATGATTGGCACTCAATTTTCAAGTTAGGGTACTTAGCTTCGAGTTGGTTTACTTGGGTTTTATCGGGTAGCTGAAACCAAAAACGTGCCAGTAAATAGACGCTTGCTACGCTGTTAAGTTTGTCACTTCCGGCGTTTATCCTTGCACTTATCGCCGTTAATGCTTGTTCCAATGCATTTGGGCTTGGCTCATCTTTACTGGGCGGTTCGTTTTCTCCGCGGCGTAATATTGAGACTGCAGGGTAGGCGACCTGCATGAGGGAGCGAATATCCTTGCTCAATTGTGTGGGATTCTGGGTGACAAATTGAGTGGCAACTTGCCCAATACTACTGTTAAACCTAAAAGTCAGATCTAAGTCGCTTTGGGCTGTTGGGCCAAAATATTGGCTAAATTGCGTGGTTAAACTTACATCTGCACCGCTAAAACGATAAATTGCCTGCCAGTCATCCCCAACACAAAATAAAGACGCCAACGCTTTAGAATGGGGTGCACAGGAATCCCTCAAGGCGCGGACTAAGCGGGCACGTGGTTCTGAAATATCTTGGAACTCATCCACCATAATAAAACGCCACGGGCTAATGAATTGCCCGCGTTGTAGATACGTCAACGCTTTGCCAATCATGTCCTCAAAATCAATGTCGCCATTTATCGCTAAATGCTGCTCATAGCGCGTGATTATGGGCTCAAGCAGTTCGAATGCCTTGCGGGTCTGCTGAGCATCGGCGGCGCTAGCAAATACCCCCTCAAGTCCATGTTCATCAAGGCAAGCCGCTTTATATAGGCCAATCAGCTGACTAAACATTTTTGCCAATTCGGTCACGCGGCCAAGTTCATGTAGGGTTGCTAGTATGGCTTCATCGGGTAAGGGCGCATATTGTACTTTAAAGACCTGTAAAGCTTGCTCAAGCTTACTGATTAACAACCCTTTTTTATGTTGGTAATAAAATAGCTCAACACACTTAGTGCCATGCTGTTGATGTAGCTGGCGTTTCCATACCATCGATTCCAAGTATTTCTGGTTATCGATATAAGGAGCGGTATGCTGGTGTTCATCAATGCCATAGTATTCAAGATAAATTTGGTATTCAGGCAGATAGAAATCGGGTTGATACTGACGAAAATCAATACTGCGCACATCATGCTCATACTTAGCTTCATAGACATATTCGATGCCATTACTAAATAGCCAGTTGGCAATGTAGAGCTCACCAAAGCTTTTGACTCGCTCACCTTTAAGACTGCGAATATCGTTATCATTCAAGTATTGAAAATACTCGCCTTCCATATCGAACTCGAATGGGCTTTTTTCAACATAATAGAAACGACTGAAGTACTCGAAAAGCTGCTTACGGTAAGCCACATCTTCAATCAAAGTCTCAAGGGTATTGTGCACCCACAGCGCTTTGGCTTTGTCATCTTCTGCCCAAGGGGACAAACTGGGTTTAGCGCGCTCAACATCGGCGATAATTTTTAAGCCTAAACTGTGGAAAGTACTCGCCTTGATATCCTCAGTGCCAAGCTTGTTTTTAATCCGCTCATCCATCTCGTCAGCCGCTTGACGGCCATAGGCTAACAGCAGTATTTCATCGGGTTTTGCTTGACCACTCTTAAGTAAATATCCCGTTCGCCCGACCATCACACTGGTCTTGCCCGTGCCTGCACCTGCCAATAGCAAGTTATTGTTATCATCGATAATACAAGCTCGGCGCTGTTTTTCGGTTAATGGGTTAGATTCTACACGCTCAAAATAGTCGGCAAATTTAACGAGCTGAGACTGAACGTAATCTTCGCGCAGCTGCTTTACATCGGCGCGAGTCCAGTGGTGGATTTGCTCAAGCCTCGCTAACACAGAGCATAAATGTGTCGCTAATGGCAGGTTTTCACACCAAGGGAACCAACGCTGATATTCGCGCGCGACTCTGGCTTGTATCATTTCTAAACGCGATTCACGTAAATAAGTGTGTGCCAGTATTTTATCGACTTTCGCCACTAACTCAGCAATGCGCGCCCCATTAGCATTCGCCCAAAGCAGTGCGATTTCGTTGCCAAATTGATGCTGCGCAAAATAGCTTAGAAACGGCAGTTGATAGGCTTTGCCAGATACTGTGAAACTGAGCAAGTATCCGAGCGGACTCAAGGTAAAAACCGGCGGGGAGTCGAGCTGCTGCCAAGTAAAGCATTCGTCAGCGGCTACTTTGTTAGCGCGGCGAGAGTGAGCAAAAAAGCCGCCTTTAGTGCGATTAATGCTAATACCACTGGCGCTGAGTTTTACCGCATCAGCTTTGCCAATAAAGAAATGGCCAAACCAACTGTGCTTGATATCTTGTTCAGAGTGAGTCAATGACAATGAAAAACCTACGGCTAAAAAAGTTTTAGAATTAACAGGCTGATTTTTAAATGCATTATAACTTAAAACCCGATGGCTCGCGTCAAGGTTGTGCTATGGCTCTGTATGGATTGTTTTTTGATTTTGGTCGCTCGAGCAGCTAAGCGCATTGTATTGGTGAATCATGTCTTAGTTGGCGTGAGAGGCGTGGCAAACCAAGCATGATGGTGACTGTGTAACTATGTATATAAGAAGGGCGCGCATTAGAAAGGTATACATTAGAAAATAATGTATCAAAAAGCAAAAAAGCCTGAATCTCTTCAGGCCTTTTCTTTTTCAATACAACAGTTTAATCCTTGCGGATTAATTCATGCCGTATTAATTAAGTTGGTGTTTTTCTCTGTTCGCAACTGGTCGCTGCTGATTATTAACATATTGATATTATTGGTTGTTGTGTTATTTTTTGTTTGTTTATGTTCTATTCTGTTTGCCCTTATACTAAGATATGTGTGTAACTCGGTGTGTAACTCGGTGTGTAACTCGGTGTGTAACTCAGAGGTGGGTGTGGCAACTAAGAAACTTAGTGATAGAGGGCTAAAGGCACTGCTTTCTACATTTCATGATAAACCTAAGTCATACAGCGATGGAGATGGGTTGAGCATTCGTGTCTCTCCGTCAAAAACATCTTCTGTCAATAATTTACAGTGGCAGTTTCGCTATAGATTAGGTGGAAGGGAATCAAATCCATTGACCCTAGTCTTAGGGAGATATCCCGATTTGACTTTGGCAGCAGCAAGAAAAGATCGAGAACAATGCAGAAAGTGGCTTGCTGAAGGAAAAGATCCTAAAAATGAACGTAATCTAGAGCGCCAAGAGAGTTTGAAACCACTAACGGTTGAAGATGCGCTTTTACTATGGATTAATAACTACGCGGAAAAGAATCGGAAAAACTCAAAAACACATCTGCAACAATTTAACAAATGGATTATTCCTAATGTTGGCCAACTTCCGCTATCTCAGATAACTAAACATAACTGGATTAACTGTTTTGAAGCCAGAGCAAAAGTATATGGCGTAGCAGCTGGATATGTTTTGAGAAACGTCCAACAGGCATTGAAGTATGCTAGAAAAAGAGGGCACGAGGTCAATAGTGACATTTTCGAAATCGATTTTGAAAGTATCGGCGCGCGTGCGCAGTCTAAGAGGTCTAGGCGCCTAGTGAGTGATACTGGTTCAAAAGAACTAGTAGATCTGTTGTGCTGGCTAGAGGACGGGAAGTTACTGCCATACTATAAAGAGTTAATAACGTGTCTAATTATATTTGGTTGCCGAACTCAAGAAATTAGATTGTCTAGAATCAGCGAATGGGACTTTGAAAGAATGATTTGGACAGTCCCTCCTGAGAACAATAAAAATCGAATCAAAGACCAGCAAAATGGTTTGAGTGGTGAGATATTGCGACCTATTCCTGAGAGGCTCAAGCCATGGCTTATGGAGTTAGTATCGAATAGTCGAAATGGCTTCATGCTTGGAGAATTAAAGACTGATACTGCAGTGAGTCAATGGGGTGGGGGGATTCATCGAAAACTTGGCCACGAGAAGCAATGGGGATTACATGACCTACGACGTACCGTAGCCACTGGAATGAATGATTTGGGAGTGGCCCCTCATATTGTTGAATTGATGCTAGGGCACACAATACAAGGTGTTGGAGGCATTTATAATCGAAGTCAAAGATTACCCGAAAAGCTCCAAGCCCTCGAGTTGTGGTTAGACAGGTTGGAACTTTTACGTTCAGACTCAAGTAATGTTGTCATGTTAAAGCAAGCCAGAACAAAAGGTTTTTAATGAAAATCCCCTTGAAAGTTAAAATGAACCGTGTTGATGATATAAAGAGAATACTGTTACCAGAAATGGTGTCAGAGATGTTGAAATTGGTCGACGACACCTTTTCTGAAGAAGAACAAAATCAATTGGACCTTATCAAAGGTAGTGACGCTCCGGGGATTGGGATTATTAAGTTAGTAGGAACCAGGGCCAATGAAGTGAGGTCAAGTGGCAATGAGCTCTATGCCGATAGGGCATCTAAACATCAACCCTCGCAACTAGGGTTAGTCATCGACAACACAAACATTTTTATGAGGCAAGCGGAGACCTTACATCATCAGTTAACTGCAGTTATAAAAGAAGGTGGTGTAGAGGCGTTAAAGCAGGTAGATATAATTATTGAGACAGTCTTTCATATTGGCTACTACGCAGGTAGCAATGATTCATTAGCCATAACTGACCGATATACCAATGCTGGTTACACGACTAAAGTCACTCAACCGCAAAGAGGTGGTCAGTCAAAAGCTAAAGCCATTGACCCTGTCAAACAATTAGTTTGCGAAATGGCTAATCATATATATCAAAATCAATCATTGTCTAATACACCTAAATTAATGTTGGGAGGAGCTATTTATAGCTTATTAAGGGGGTTCTCCCAAAAAGGAGACAACAAAAACATCCCATCATTAATTAAATTTGTCAGTAGATCTCCCGAGCACGCGACTATCAATTCATGGCTTAAAGGTATTAAGAAGCCTAACAATCTTCTGCAACCACCGAAACCGAGTCTTTCTGCAGTACAGCAGGCTTTAAATACAGCTTACACAATGCAAAAGATTAAAAGTGCGCTAAAGTGCAATATTTAATAAAAACAATGTATTAGTGCCGTTAAAAAGAGGTCCTGCTCAGTAGGACCTCTTTTTTTGCCAATTATTTTCTCCCACAATCACTCCCGAACAGACTTAAACGGGAGTGAGCATGAACTTATTAAATCAACTATCTACAGACCGCATCGTTCGTGAAGCGGAACGCAAATCAATCACCTCAATTTCACGTACTACTGCATGGTCACTTGAGCGTAGAGGCCTTTTCCCTAAACGCAGGCAGCTCTATCCACAGAGTACTTCTGTTGGCTGGCTTTTATCAGAGCTAACTGAGTGGGTCGCTTCTCGTCAAACAGTTAATGGCGGTGGAAAGTGCTAATGCAGAACCCAAACGACGATCACTTAGCGCTATTTATTGATGAGTATCGAATAGTCAAAAAACCTGAAATCCAGCGACTACTCGGCATCAGTCGGTCAACTTTAGGACGAAGAATTAAATCAGGGAGGTTTCCCAAACCGTCATTGATTGAGAATGGTCGCTCATGTTGGCTGTTCAAAAATGTGCGCGAATGGCTGTTGAAGTAAGCATGTTGTCTACCAATAGGATTAAAGCAGGCTTAGCCTGCTTTTTTTATCAATCGAGATGACACAGTTTGACCCACTATTCGCGCTAATCAAAACCGACTAAAAAGCCTTAAAACCCCTTAGGGCTGCAAGAAACACCATAGATCAAACCCGATAAAACGGCGGATATTAAATAATATATGGCCGCCTATTATTGGGATGTCAAAAATAGAAGGCAAAGCTATGTTTTGTATCAGTAAGCATAATTCAACATTAATGGCGTATAAGAATCATGCATACCATGTCTATAAACCTAAATCTCAAGGGCTTAAGCCACAGCTGGTGAACAAAATCATCTCAAGTTGTGAAACGATGCTAAGTCACTACAGCAAAGTGATGGTTGTCAGAATTGATCTACATCCACACCAGTTTTCTGCTGATAATAATCAAATTTCTCAGTTCCTTGATCTGCAGGTCGAAAAGCTATCAAAGCAATACAAATGTAAAGTGCAATACCTTTGTGCAAGAGAGCGACATCATTCAGAAACGCAACACTATCATGTTGCACTCATGCTTAGCGGACACAAGATCCATTATCCACACAAGCTGTTAAATCAGCTTAAATCACAATGGGAGCGTGCTGGTGGAACGGCTTCATTAGTTGATAGCCCTTTCAACATTATGCGCCGAGGAAATAAGCCATCACTCAAGAATGCCATTTACCGCCTTAGTTACTTTGCGAAAGCATTTACAAAGGAGCTCAATATCAAAGCGCGCACGTTTCTCAGCAATAAGCTCCAGCCATCAGCAACATTTGATGACACCAAAGACATTCTCTTGGTTAATCCTTTGATCACTTTTGAAATGAATCAGCGAAAGAAGAAACGAGAAAACACTGATAACGCAGTAAATACTATCAATAACAGAAGGTGGACAACATTTGCTTGGTTTAACGAGCTAAGCCATGCCCAGCAACTCAAAGAATCCATTAGCTCGAGAACATCAAGTTTACATCACATAGTGGATCAGCTTTTGAGTGGATCACAGCTTCAGCACCCTATGAACCGATAAAAGTTCATGATCCATTTACGGAAGATGATCCACCAGCAGATTTGCTTAAAACAAACTAAAACGCACAAAAACCAATAGCTCACTGCTGTCAGAGGTATTTGACGATGTTATCCCAGCGCGTATTTGTTTGAAATGCAAAACAAAGCCCATGAACCGAAGCAGATCCAACAGTTGTAGATCCACTTTTGTTGATCCAAAGAGAAAAATATTAATGAGTAGATTTAATTTAGAAACGCTTCCCCGCTGCGGAGCAAAGACCCGAAGTGGCAACCCATGCCAGCGTTATGGCAACAAAACTAATGGGCGCTGCAAATTGCATGGTGGGCGCTCTACAGGTGCAAAAACTAAGGAAGGAAAGTTGGCGGTACGAGTTAACGCATTACTTAATCCCTTCATGTGGCATTTTAATAAACGGTTCAATCTTGAAATAAAACAGGCATATATAGCAAACGCCTTAAGTGCTTACCTACGTTTAATTGAGCTAACTAAACTCCAGGCTCGTGGACTAGATGAGATCATAGAGATAGTCAGTCAATACAGATTTGAATTAGAAACCACAAAATATTACATTGCTGAATTTGATGGTTCTGAGGCGCTGCTCATTATCCAGTCCGCGCTGGATCATTATTATAAGGATACAGCGGCTGAGCATCTTAAATTCCACATCTACTCAGCAGTGTATCCAACACCATACTTCAACAGTTCACATGGCTCTATTGCGGAATTAAAAAATGAGATGCGAATATTTGCCAAAGCCGAACGAAAAAAGGGATTCGGTTACGTTGGCCGCATACCTGTTGACCCCATACACAAAGCACTAAAAAGGCAGCTAAAGAAATCCAAAGCTGCCCATCAGATATAATCTAGTCGCTCAATCTAGGACAAGTTGGCACCCACTTTTGCGGTGCCTGACTTAATTTGAACCAACAGCTTTATTCAAGTTTCTTTTTCAGATAATGGAGGTAATGTTTAGTTGAGTAAATTAGCGTGAGGATACTCGATACTGAACACTCAACTTACTCGCGTAAACCCGCGAAATAAGCTAGAACACCTTATATTTACTAAAGCCTTATATAAGGCATGGATACTTTACGGCCCCTATTCAGGGTTTTCTGCAAAGCACTGGGACACTGTTCTCAATATCTTGTAAGTAGTGATAAAAAGGTGTAGCAATGCCACACCTTTGATAAACATAACTTAAGATTAATTAAATGCTTACTTATTAATCATCGCCCAAGTAAGCATCATTGTTGGGGTTATGGGCATCCGCCCAATCATTCATATCAGCGTCATTATTGGGGTTATTAATATCTGACCAAGTATCTAACTCATCTTGTGACATTTCAGATGTATCAGGCATAACTAGCTCCTTATTTTTTACCATTATGGATGGGGTTATTAGGGTTCAACTGATTGCTACGGTTATCCTGCGATTTCTGGTAAGCAGGGTTAGTACCAGAGGTGCCCTTATTCGAGTTAGCTTGGTTAGCCTTGTGATTACTATTATTGTTGCTATTTGACATGTTTATTCTCCTAAAATTAATGATTTATCGATTGCAAGGGGCCTTAACACCTAAAGTCAAAGCCCCTGCAATCGGCGCACATCAAGTTTGAAATTCAAAAATGCCCTATGATCGCTCGGTGTGCTGGGGACTGTGAGTCTTTTGCCACTAGGGGCCGTCAAAACAGGATGACGGCCCCTACGAATTCCCCACTCACCGCGCTGCAGTAATTGATGCACTAAAGCATTAATGTTTTTATCTTTACTGTATTTTTTCATTGTTCAGCGCCCGCCAGCCATCGCAGGTGATCTACTCGTAAAATTGATCTTGACCGTCTGGTAACCTAAAACCTCACGAGTGGGATTTTTAGAAAAAAAATAGTCTGAGGATTTTAGCATCAGGGATTGAATATCCCCTGATGCGTGGTGTAACTCCGCTTGCGGATCTTTGCTTTCCCTAGTGGCAGGGCAGTATTTGCAGCGATCATTGCAGGTTTCGGTTATACGAAAATTGATGACCATTTCATTCATACTTGTCATGGTTAACTCCGTTTGTTGAGGACAAACGCAGAATCACCTAGTGCAATGCACTAACAAGCCTTCAAATGAATAAATTACATATTTCTGAAATGCGTCAACAAATCTTCAAATTCGACCGCTTCTCGACATGCCTTTTCAACATGCCGCTTTAAGTGGTTTACCGCGTCATTGTCTGTATCGATCAGGGATGCCATTTGTTCGGCTTTATCGAGATCACCTTGTAAGTAAGCCAGCAGTAAATTGTCGGCAGGACCCATAGCTGCAGCCTGAGCAAGCAAGGCATGTAATAAGCTTTGGTTCTTTCCCAATGCCAACTGAGGTAGCACGGCAAACGGATTGGGTAACTTGTCCTGATATAAATCGAAATCGCCAGCCAAAGCATCGGCAAACGCGACGGCGAACCCATTGTTTAAAGCAATCCCCATCAAAGAATTATTACTGCCAAACAAAGCCCTCACCGCTTTAGCGCATTCCTGCCGATAAGCTCTATTCTCAAAGATTCGTTTCACGTCCTTAGGGTCATGAAACACCGCATTGAGCAACAACGCATTAAACAGTACAGTCATTTGACCAGGAGCTAGGTATTTGGACTGCCGTTGCACTTTCTGTTCAGTTTCAATTTTTATGAGCTTATTGCGGACAAGTGAATCTGCCTTGGTTTTAAGTACCTGACTTTGGCTTGCCACATCAATATCAAATAGTTGTCTGATAGCATCGGGCACAGTTAAGCGGCTAGCCATTGCAATATATCCTCTCTAGCAGGGTGCTTACCTGAATTCTCTCAACTTCTTTCTCTCCAAGGGATAAGCTTGCAATCGCCTTTGCCATCTCAAACCAATTGCTGCTGTTGTAACGACTCGAGTAGCAGCTTTTTGATTGCCTACCGTACTGCACTAACACACCAATACAATAACCGGCACGCAAAGCTTCTGCAGTAGAGGTATGAAACGTGGCATACTTGTCAAGACGATCTTTACGGTCATATATCTCTACCACTTCCCGACAAGATTTCAGCAACAAGTCAGCGTCGTCACTATTAAATGGAGTTTCGCGAGCTTGTATTTGAGCGCTAACAAATAGACCAATAAATATCGCATATCTAAAAACACTCATCATGCTTTTTCCCAAGGATTATCTGGCGCTCTATAATTTTTCAAATTATCTTCAAAATCTGTCTTACAAGTTGATTGGGAACCATCAGAATCAGAGCTGGGGTCTGATTCAGGTGCGGCAAAAGAAGACGGTGCTGACAAGGATGCATCATGCTTCTCGCTGTAAAATGGAGCCAGAGGTGCAGCAGCATAGATGGAGAGAATCATGGTCAAGATTGTTGAAAAAGTGATTAATTCATCGAGTTTATAAAGGCTCCCTGACTCAACTTTACCATTTTCAAAAATCACCAGAATGAATAACAAAAACAAGAAAAAAGACACAACCAAAGTATTCATTGCAACCACAAAAATAAAGCGACGAACTAATTGCCATCGTCGCCATTGTTGCGATGCACCTCTACTGAAAAAGCGCCAGATAACAAGACATAAAAGAACAAGCGAACCGACTTCTGCCAAATCCAACTCATTGATACCCGAACCATATTCAAAAAAGCGTACAGGAATAGCAAGAAGGGAGAGGATAGCGATAGACCCAAGGCTAAAGTAAAGCAAGAAGGTCATAATGCCGAAGGAAAGGTACCCAACAAATATGTCGAGGGTATTAAAAATTGACTTCATTTTTCATCCTTGATAATGCAAAAAATTAGTAAGGTGCACCATGTTAAAATAGATAATATTCTTTCGCGAACTCGTTCGGCTCTGAGCTTTCAAGCGGCTCATGAAAGGCGCCAAACACCCTCTTTGACAATCAGCACATTATGATGAACCTTATGTTTGCAATGGGGGCAAACGGAGCTGCTACATTTGTCTAAGTAGGCATCATCAAAGTTATCCAAGTTCAAATTAATCGAACCGCGCGTCCAGTCGTCGTATTGTATGCCGCAGTTGGGACAAATTATTTCAATTTCATTCGCTGGCATAGTCATTATTAATTCTCCTTAATTTATTGAATTTACTGGTATTAACTCGAATTTAATCTTCCAGCCACATCACCAATTTGACGTCAGCCATTAACAACTCTGATAGGAATGGTACCAAGGCCGCATAGGCTGGCTGCTTGTAGATGTAGTTATTCTCATAGGGCTCTATGGATACAAATCTCAATATCCAACTGCCATCATTGTTAAGATAAAATTGTGCAATACCGTATTCACTCCCTAAACATCGATTTACAAATTGAAAAGCCTGAATCATTCCATCCCGAAGTGCCAAATCACTTATATTGGTAATGTGGAAATAACAATCACCGTTCAACTGATTGATGGACTTCCATTGCAACAGGTGCCCAGTCATGACATGAGTGGCTTTCAACATTGCAGCTTTTCTGGCGATCCCCAGCTTTTCCAATAAATAGTGACCTGTACTGCATGATCCCTCATCAGTTAGCATTTCAGCAATAAGCGCTTTGTTGCCATTGAGGACTATTTTACTGTCACGGTATCGGCAACTTACCATTTCATCGAAATCATCTTCATCATCAGGCTCCTCAATTTCCTCCCAATTTAGCTGCTCTTGCAGAGTCTGCAATGCTAAATCGTAAAGGGGCTTAAGCTGTTTCATCGGAGGGCTAGAAGATATCGAAGAACTTAGTTTTATCAGCGTATGATGGATTTCCGAGTTCAGGTTGTAATCAACAATATTGTTAATCAGGTAATTCAGAAAAAACGCAGCGCATTCACTTCGACTAATAATATAATCTGCCGAGTCCTCATATAATATGCCCTCAAACATCAAGTCATCACAGTTTTTTGAAATGGAATAGGGGGTTTTGCCTTTAGCAATCAGGTCATTTTGGCAGGCATAGAGATAAGCTCCCGTATCTTTAAACTTGAGCGCACGGTCACCGACTCCAACTGACATCTGTTGTTCGATTTGTTCAGTCAACAAAAGTGAGATTATTCTGGACTGTGCCTTTTCAATAAGCTTTTTATGTTCATCCAGAGTGCCTTGCTTTACAAAAAACTGATAGCTTTCATGCAGCTGTTCTGACAATTCAGTTGCATTCTTGCCAAGCATCATTGTCTCCCGCAAGGCATTTTCAAAGCTAAAGCGCACCTCGCAAACTCCACGGGAGAGCAGCACTTTATGCTTATGCAACGCGAGTTCGAATAAGTCACAGTTCTGCTCACATTTGTTAAGCTGTTCAGACTCATCCGATGCGCTAATGATTGCGCATTCCAGTTGCTCAACAGTACAATCTGATTGCAATACTGCTACCAACTCATTTGTATACTGTGTTGTGTGATAAAGCTCAACTTCAGTCATTATTCCCTCAATTTGACAATTAGCAGTTTATTCAACTCGATACGGTGCTTCTGAAAGGAGAGCACTATCTCTTTGCTAGCCTGGCTTGGAAAGCACAAATCAGTCTTTTTATTGCATATTGTTTGCTGCCTTTGGCTAGCCTTTGGGCATTCCTGCTTTTACCCACTTTGGCTTTTCATTAGGATGCGCTCTGCTTCAATACGCTGAAGCAAGGCCGCGGCGCAGTAGAAAGCTGGACTGCTGAAAGCTGAGCCGAAGGCCGAATACCAGAGCAGATAATTGCTCCCAGCCTAATCTGCTCTTCCGCCTTCCTTGGCGGTCGGATGATCAAGCCTGACCATGCAAATCAGTGCTTTGTTCTGTACCACCCGCTAGACCCATCCTACCCATAACACTCATTATGCTTTTGTTTTCTTTGTCGGCTTAAGCTTAGCGCGTTCGGCTTTGATGCGTTTAAGCAGAGCGCTAGCGCTGTTTTCACCGGATATCAGTTCAGGGTTCGCAGCGCGCCAGTCGGCGGTAAGTTCACCTCTGAAGGCTTTAGCGAGTATCGACTGGGTGAGATTGTTGACCCGTGTTTGTGCTGCATTGACCTGTGCTTCGACTTTATCGGCGAAAGCGAATAACTCTTCGACACGGCGGACGATTTCCGTTTGCTCATTGATTGGAGGCAACGCAAACGGTATGTCATTAAGGACTGTCAAACTCAAAAATGGTTGAGCTCCGCCTCTGGTTTGTTCGTCAAAAATTCTTTGTTTTTGAGCATCAAAAAAGTGTTTAAGATATTTAGCAATGACGAAACTTGGTTTCTTTATAATAGCTATATTCTTAAAGCTAAACTCAAACTCAACGTCAATAAGAACATTATTTCCTGTCCCTGCTCCTATGTTGACGACCAGTAAATCACCGATTTCAGGTAAGCACTTAAGAAATAACTCCCGATGTTCTTTCTCAGAAATGCACTTATTTTCAGAAAAATCTAAGTTACCGCCCGTTAAGTTTTTCGCCATTAAATATGGGTAGCCCTGCGCAGAAACTTGGGGCGTATTATGTGCTCCATCAGTTATTTTTAGTGCTATATGACCAAGGCGTAACCATTGCCAGTTGTATGGGATTATAAAAGGTTCACTCTCGACAACAGCTTGCTTTCCGTGTTTAGTTTCTTTGAATCCCTTAAGCTTTCTTTCCTCTTTGACCAAAACGGAGTAATCAATAGAACTACTTAGTTCATGGACTTCACGCCACTCTTCTGTCAGTTTGCCGCTGACGGCGGCGGCGAGGACAGATTGGCGGAATGATTTTAAGATAGCGGGGATGGCATCAAGGTGGGCTTTGGTGCTTTCCACCTGCGCCAGCAATTCATCCAGCTTGTCGGCTATAACTTTTTGTTCGGCTAGTGGGGCTAAGCGAAATGGCGCAGCATTGGCATCTTTAGTCCCAAGCCTTGGCATGTTGACACCGTAGCTCACTTCATCAACATAATGTAAAAACTTAGAAGACTTTAGCCAATAAAAAAGGTACCTGTTTAAGCAAAAAGGCTCAGAATCGATGGGAATTATTTCAGTTGTACAAACACCATCAGATCCCGCAATGATTACCTTATTCAAATACGGTCGAAGTTTGCCATAGAGTACGTCACCTTTTTTAAACACATTCTTTGTGCTTTTAAAAGGGCGTTCAGACGCATTAACTTTGCTAAGAAGCTTAGATGAATCCTTTTCGATATCTTCTAATTCAAGAATCCAAGTTTCAGGCTCGACATCTTCCAGCGTTTTCTTAGCCGCCTTGCCATAATCGACAATCTGACCTAGCTGAGTATCAACCCAACCTTCAAGAACAAAACCGCTCATCCCTTCACCTCAGCATCTAGCTCTTCGTCCAGCTCTGCACCTAGGGACTTCATTAAAGCCTCAAGATCTGCTAACGCGCCTTTGAGTTCGGTCATGGCTTCGCCTGCTAATTCTTCTGGCGTACCTAAGTCGGCGGCATCGACGCTGTTAGCATCCTTTAGCCATGAGATATCCAGTGAATCACCTTTGGTATCACGGATAAACTCACGACTGAATACGCGCCAGCGGCTTTGGGCTAGACGCTTTTCTATGCCTTGGTTTACCTCGGCATTCTCGATTTCAACTTCTTCGACATTAAAAGACCACTCACCTTCAACTCTTTCTGCTAACGGAACATTACACACTGCTTCAAATGGGGTTAAGTGTTGCTCACCAAAGGGAGTGCGTTTACCAAAATTAGGCATGTTGGTACGTAAGTCATACACCCAAGTATGGGTGGTGCAGTTTTCCTCTTGTAACTTGTCTTTGGCACTGCCTTTAGTGAAAAACAAGACGTTGGTTTTCACGCCTGCGGCGTAGAAGATGCCTGTCGGCAGACGCAAAATAGTGTGTAGGTTGCACTTGTGCATTAAGTCGCGGCGCACGTCAGTACCGACGCCCGCTTCAAACAAGACGTTATCTGGCAATACCACGGCGGCGCGGCCACCAGGCTTTAGGTTGCGGTAGATGTGCTGTAAAAACGCCAGCTGTTTGTTGCTGGTGGGATAGGTTAAGTCGTCACGGGTGATGGACGCATCGCCGCCCTTGCTGGTGCCAAAAGGCGGGTTGGCAAGGATGATGTCGGCCTTGGGTAAACTCATGCCGACTTGACCCAAGGAGTTGCCTAAATGCACTACGCCTTCGTCGTCACCTTCCATGCCATGGAGTAAACAGTTCATCAACGCTAAACGGCGGGTGGAGGGCACAAGCTCAACGCCAATGAACGCCTTGTTCCGCAGGTGTTCAATTTCTTTTAGGGTGAGATCATCGTAATTGTCGGCATTTTTGATAAATTCATGGGCGGCAATCAAGAAGCCCGCAGTACCCGCTGCTGGGTCTTGAATGACTTCGCCCACTTGTGGGTTAATAACCCGCACCATAGAGTCAATCAAGGCACGCGGGGTAAAGTATTGGCCCGCGCCAGATTTGGTCTCGTTGGCGTTTTTTTCTAACAAGCCTTCGTATAAGTCACCTAAACCGTCTTTTTGGGCGCTGAACCAGTCAATCGAATCCAGTGATTTTATCAGCTGCTTTAAATGCCGTGGCTCACGCAGGCGGGTTTGGGCATCGGCATAAATGGCTAAAATCAGCGGATCGGCGTGTAGGGTATTGCCTTCGCTGTCTTTGCCCGTAGATAGGGTGAGTAAAATGCGTTTGTAATCATCGAGCAGGTTAAGGCCATCTTTATCGTTTAAGTCGGTCCAACGGCAGCCGGTTGGCAAGGTGTGTTTATTGAGTAAACCTGCCTCGGTATTTTCGTGGACCATTTTGATAAACAGTAATAGCACCAGTTCGGTAACGTAATCGGAATAGTTAATGCCGTCGTCGCGCAGGACATCACACAGGTTCCACAGTTTTTGGACGATTTCGCTGTTGCTGCTTGTTATGCTCATTGGATTCTCAATTTTGTAATTTGGCTAATGATTGATGCATTAGGCTTAGGTATTTGGTTTATAGATAGGTTCAGGCTTATTGGCTGTCATGACCTAGCGTTTAATGACCCTGTTTTAATTACCCTCATAACGGCTGAACTGGTTACTGTCTTGGGTCATCAAAGTGACAAATTTAGGGTGGACAAAGAGCTTCTCTTTACCCGATTGCACCTCTTCAAGCACGCCTATGTCGCATAACTGCTTTAAGTAAACTGAGGCGGTTTGACGTTTGGCTAAGCCACTTTCGACGAGGTTTTGAATACGGCAATAAGGTTGCTCAAAAATTACTTGTACCAACTCATGGCTGTAAATTTTGGGTAGCTGCTGACGCACATATTCTGTGGTATGGGCGATAAGTTCGCGCGCTGCGGCAATTTTATGGGTGGTCCATTTAGCCGTTTGCTCGACAGCGTTAAGGATAAAGATGATCCACGGCTGCCACTCTTGCTTAGTCGTCACGTTAAGCAATAAACGGTAATAGTCTTGCTTATTCGCGACGATATAGCGGCTCAGATACAAGATAGGTGCGCTAAGCAGTTGTTGGTCGATAAGGTAGAGAATATTGAGCACACGACCCGTACGACCATTGCCATCGATAAAAGGATGGATGGCTTCAAACTGGTAGTGGGCCATAGCCATTTTGATCAGTGGATCAACATCATCTTGATTATGCAAAAAGGCTTCCCAGTTACTGAGTAAGTCACGAATGACACTCTCGCCTGCTGGTGGCGTATAAATAACCTCACCTGTGGCCTGATTCGTTAAGCTAGTACCAGGTACTTTACGCACGTCCATCTGCACGGACTTAATAGTGCTGCAGATTTCTAATGCGGTAGTGACACACAGGGGACGGTTGCTTAACTGAGTAAAGCCTTGATAAAGCGCAGTGCGATAACGTAGCGCTTCTTTGGTCATCGGGTCCGCTTGGCTATCTTCTTGGGCATACTGAAATAGCTTGTCGGTGGTGGTAACGATATTTTCAATCTCGCTACTGCCTTGGGCTTCTAGCAGGGGCAATAAATTAATCAATAAGCCTTGATTGGGCAGTAGTTCACCTGCTTGCTTTAGCTCTGCAAGGGCGGCGCGGGCAGGAATACAGGCTTTGAGTATGGGTAAGGTTTCGGCCAACTCCGCGAGTGCGCTGTCTAGCGGTAGTGGCGGTAAATGGTTGTATGCTTGTTCAGCTTGCCATTCCATGTTTAAAAAACCTTCTTTTATCGACATAAATAGAGATTGCGGTGAGCTTATGTCGATTCAATCGACATGTAAAGAAAACATGTTTACAAAACTTAGTTTAATCGACATGTTTTGGTTGTTTTTGGGACTCATGTCGATAGCATCAACATCAAGGGAGCGTTAGGGTTGCCATTTTGTGTTCAGTGACATGTATAGAAAGTACCAATATCTATACAAATTCAGTGCACGTGTATAGATAATACGACTATCTATACACGTGCAGACGACAACAGTCTTAACACTGCTCGATAGCTTACTTGCCCACTAACCCACTTGCCACAGGTAGGCATTGAGCTCGTCTAAAATGGTATCGAGTTGGTCATTGAGTACACTGTTAAAGCGTTTGGCACCACCGTCACTGGCAAAACGATTATTCACAAAGGCTTTATCAATCACAGCCTCATGCACCAATTGTTTTGCTAGACGGTCTAGCCACTTACGTTGGTTTGGGTTCCAATCATGTTCGCTGTAAATGCGTTGCATGGCGTTGTTCACCCGCTGGGCAAAGGGGACTAAGGCCTCATCCAATGCGGCTTGGCGAATATAGCCGATAATACTGGCGGCGATATCTTGGTTGGTGTTTTTACGCCACGCACTTTGCAAGTGGGCTTCGCTATAGCCTGCCTCATCAAGCAGTAATTTGACCTCTTTTAGCTGAGCTCGGGTGAGATCTTTAGGTCGATTTACCACCACGGACAAGGCTGCTGATTGGTTAATGTTTTGCTTAATGAAGTGACTGAAGCTTTCAAGATAATCAGCGGGTTTTTCGTGTATACCATAATTTTGCTGACGCTCTATGAACTCATCACGCCCTTCATAGATGATCGGCATATTGTCGCTACCCACCAGATAACGGACTTCGGCTAACTGATTAATCAAACTTTGGTGCTGCTTAAAAAATTGTGCCGCCTCTCTGGGGCCAATTTGATGTAGATGCTGGTGGAGTTTCGCTGGTGCTACGCCCCATAACTCTTCAAGTTGCTCAAGCTTGGCTTTAAGCTCTGGCTTATTTTCGGCTTTTTTAGTCGCTTTTCGCATCACCCGCATCACTTTCTGCCCAAGTTGATTAAGCACGTCGTGGGCATGGCTATTGGTGTGACTATCTGTCCCTGAACCTGAACCGACTTGTTCACCAGGGGCATTAAGGGCGCGCTCTAAAAAGGTATCGTCAGTTAACTCGTCTACCAGCTGCTCAAGGGTAATGTTAGGATCTTTCACTATCGGCTTCATAGTGTTAACGGCTTCAAGCGCGCTGTAAATATCAACCGGATCATAAATCTTAAAAGCCGTTTTACCTATGTCGTCACAGCGGCGAGTGGCACGGCCCATCATTTGTTCGTACAGAATGCGTGATTTGACCCGACGTAAAAACACTAAATGACAAATCTTAGGCACATCGATACCGGTTGATAATAGGTCAACAGTAATGGCGATATTAGGGTAACGCTCGTTTTTATATTGGCGTATCAACTGGCTGACTTTATCACTTTGACCGGTGATTTTAGCCACAGCCGCTTGATTGTAGTCATCGCCATACATCTCAAGAAAGGCTTTATCTAATAAGCGTTTTACCATGTCTGCATGCACATCGGTTGCACAAAAAATCATGGTTTTCTCATCGCCAAAAGGGTCTAACTCTTTGATTAATTCTTGGCAGATGACTTCATTAAACGACTCAGTAATCACTCTTTTATTAAAGGATTCAACATCGAACTTTAATTCGTCTTCTAAATCGGCCGTTTCAATTTCACCGGTTTGGGTGTTGATGGAGGTGACGGTTTCGCCTTTTTCAAACTTAATGCCGTGTTTGTTTAACAGCGTTTCATAGCGGATCGGTGGCTCATGGTCGATAAGCCAGTCATCGGCAACGGCCTCACGGTAACTGTAGGTGTAAACGGGTTTACCAAAAATCTCACTTGTATGCTTGGCAGGCGTTGCGGTTAAGCCAATACGCACCGCATCAAAGTAATCGAGCACCCGACGGTAACTGGACAGATATTGGCTGGCATCGCGAGTGGCAAGTTCACCTTCGGTCATTTGCTGATCTAAGGCATAACCTCTGTGCGCTTCATCGACAATAATGCAGTCAAACTCGTCCAGCGGGGGCGGGTTATCCGACATAAAAATCCGTTTAACCATGGCCTGTACTGTCGCGACTTGAATGCGAGTTTCGGCTGCACTTTTCATGTCGCCAAGCTCGGCAATATTGTAGATAGACGACAGCACTTTGTTTTGTTCAAGCTTGGCTTCATCAAAGGAGTCGCACGCTTGCTCACCCAAGGCGGTTCTATCAACAAGGAACAAGATACGCCTAAAACGCTCGGCCTTTAAAAATCGATACATCAAACCAATAATAGTGCGGGTTTTGCCTGTACCTGTGGCCATTGCCAGCAGACACTGAGTGTTATCTTGCGCTAAAGCCGACTCAACAGCTGCGATAGCTTTTTGCTGATAATCGCGCAGGCCGAGGTAATCAAAGCCTTCCTGTTGAAGTTTTTGCTCGGCGGCTTCGCGGCTGCGCTTTAATTTATCAAGCAGGCCATCAGGCGAATGAAACTGTTGTAGCGCCCGCTTGGTGTTACTGGGTTTACGGGTATCGCGAAACCAAGTGCCTGATAACTCCGCCAGTTGCTTACTAAACTCGCGGCCATTACAGGAGTAGGCAAAGGGTATATGGTAATGGCCGTCTGCGTCATCGGCCCATGCAACGGTGCGTCCCTCAATTTCCCATGCACCTTGTTGAGGCGCTATCAGTTTATAGCCTTTGGAGTAACGCTCGGCTTGGGAAATTTTACCGGCAACGTTGGTGTTTTCTTTTTTTGCTTCCACCACAGCAACGGGGACTAAGCCGCAAAATAGGACATAATCAGCGCGGCCTTTATGCCATGTTGGCCACTCTGC
Source organism: Shewanella sp. SP2S2-4 (assembly GCF_031932025.1). Lineage (NCBI taxonomy): Bacteria > Pseudomonadati > Pseudomonadota > Gammaproteobacteria > Alteromonadales > Shewanellaceae > Shewanella > Shewanella sp. SP2S2-4. The sequence goes on along the minus strand of NZ_JAUOER010000023.1, from coordinate 50,416 downwards.
AATCGCGAGGTTTTTACCTTTTTCAGGCCGAGCGCCTTTGCGGTAATCCAACCTTTGGGTATCCGCTATCCACTTGGCCTCATTTAGTTGCTGATCAATCAGCACTCGAGTTAACTCTTCGCTTAACTCAATGTGATTACCCGCTTTACTCGCTTGCTGACTAAGTTGTTTCTTGTTTTTTGTCGCCGCTTGGTTATCGACTTGAGCAAGCAGTACTAATTCAGCTTGTAGCGCTTTAATGCGTAATTCGAATTGATGCTTTTGCTCTACGAGAGCTTGCTCATGCTGCGCGGCCAACTTTGACAACGCTCGCGCCTCTGCATCCATTTGCTCAGCTAATACCGCGTACTCTTCTTTCTCACGGGCCAGTAATGTTGTTAATTGCTGATTATCTGCTAATTGCTGGTGGTTATCGTTAAGTTCGCTACGCAATAATTCAATTTGAGTTTGTAACTCTTGCAGTTGCTTACTGGGATCTTCAGGTGGGACAAACGGGCCAGCTTTAAATGCGGTCTTTTGATCGCCAAATGTATAATGGAACCAAATCGCTAGGCTACGAGCAAGCTTTAAGCCTTCTAATGCTTCTTTATGTTGGGTTCGAAATTGGTGAGTTGCTTTATTGCCTTCAATCCTTAAGGCATGAAATAACTGGCGGACCACAGGTTCTAAGGTTAACTCACGATTAATTTTGAAGAGTAAATCTGCTTGAGTCGTTTTGTCATCAAACTCTATGCCGCACCGAGCCGCAATATCTTGCGCCATCGCTTCACCTAACTGGCGCAGCTTAATTAAGGTGGTGTTGGGATCGCTGGTAAACGCACGTTCAGCACTGCTGGCCAAATCGATAAAAATAGGGTCGTATGGTTTGAGAAAACTAAAGTTAGCAGAGTCCTTTTCAGTACTCTGACTTTGTGTGTCTAATGCCATCATTCCCTCGTAGCGCGATTATTTTCAATGTAATCATATCTTTTACAAACAGTTTAATCACCAGTTAAGTTTAGAAGTTGTTAACCCACTCATTATTGGTACGAGTTGAAAACTCTCGCTAACACTGTTTCGGTGCTTTGGTTAGAATGCGTTTAATCAACAGCTTTATTTTGTCACATGGAAGACGACATGGATCTCGATTGCATTCCAACTATTGAATCACTGCTAGATCAAAACGCCATCTGCTTTACTGGGCGTCCGGATTTAATTAACCGTTATCTGGTTTTAATGGATTTAATAATACCAATAGAAACAATGGCACTGCTTGATGAGATAGGCAGTCCTTTCAAATCTTTTGAGTGGCATTCGTATCACATTTACGGCTCTGAAACGAAGAACAGCAAAGTGAGAGAGTCCCCTACACTCGATTGCGATGACCTTTCTCTAAAGGGGTCGATTACGTTACCTAATAGACCTATTTATACCGTTCATCTTGATGAGGATTTCATCGTAACAGCACATGTCCGGTGTAATAATGGTTATTTTGATAAGCTAATCCACAAAAAAATTGGCGTGAACCCTAAAAGGTTAACGCACAGTCTAAAAGCGGTAACGCGGGCAATAGACCAGTCACCAGCATTCTTTATCTGCACTAAGTGCAATAAATTAATTGATGCCAATTTTAAGTCTCAAGATGGAACGGCCACATGTGCCTACAGCGCTTGCGGCAGGTTTGTGGAACAACACTTTGATGTTCTATCTGATAAAGTAACAAGCTCCTTATATAATAAGGATATAAGTATCGATATATTTAACGATTACATAGCCATCTCCATTGGTTTAATCACTTGGCCGCATCCGCATGAACCGAGCTTTGAATGGGTTATTCAACGAAAAATGGCTCTTAGTTCTACACCGCGACAGGTTAAGTCTGCAGCAAAAGCTATCCACGATAGTAAGATTGCCCGTGGAAAGTGTAAGCACTGTAATGAGTCTATGAATGCAGGGCATATGTTCGATGATGATACCTGCCAAAGTTGTGCTACGGGCGTATATGGAGTTGTTTATTGATTTTGGTGTCTAGATGGAGTCAAGTGCCTGGTATTGGGGAGGAGCACCAGTTAACGTGAGATGAATGACAAACCAAGCATGATTTTGACTGTGTGTAACTATGTGTGTATTAAATAGCAAAAAAGCCTGAATTTCTTCAGGCTTTTTCTTTTTAATACAACAGTTTAATCCTTACGGATTAGTTCATGCCGTATTTTTTCAATTTTTTACGCAGAGTACCACGGTTGATACCTAGCATGTTTGCTGCGCGGGTTTGGTTGCCACGAGTGTGTTGCATGATGATGTCAAGCAGAGGCGCTTCAACTTCGCTTAGCACCATTTCATAAACTTCTTGTGCTTCCTGACCGTCCAACTGTGCGAAGAAGTTAGTTACGGCACGCTTTACTGCGTCACGTAATAACTGGGGCTTGATAGTGCCGTTTGCGGTTTCGATTTTGCCAACGGTAAGCTGGTGAACTTCTGTGTTAGTTGTCTGATCAAACATTCTATTCTGCTCTTTATTAATTCTGTACTAATTCATCAAAATAACATTCCACGAGGGAATACTGTTCTGCAGCGGTTTCCAGCCGATTAAAGTCAGCCCTAAATTGGCGCTGAGCTTCTTGGTCTAGGTACCATCCCATATGTTTTCTGGCGAAGCGGATACCCTTGTATTCACCATACAAATCATACAGTTTGGTGAGGTGTTCCAGCATCACTTGACGCTGTTCGGCAACCTCAATGGGCGCTAGCTTATTACCCGTTTCCAAGTAGTGCTGGATTTCTCTGAAAATCCAAGGCCGTCCTTGAGCACCCCGTCCTATCATCAAGGCATCGGCACCGGTGTATTCCAGCACAAAGCGGGCTTTCTCCGGACTGTCGATATCCCCATTAGCGACGACAGGAATCGAGACATTCTGTTTGATTGCTTTGATCGTGTCGTACTCAGCGTCGCCTCTGTACATACATTGTCTCGTGCGACCGTGAACGGCGAGCGAGGCGATGCCACAATCTTGGGCAATCTGGGCGATTTGAACACCATTCTTGTGTTCTGGCTCCCAGCCGGTGCGAATCTTTAACGTGACGGGCACATTCACTGCGGCGACCACGGCTTGTAAAATTTCTTTTACCAGCGGCGGGTTTTGCATCAGCGCTGAGCCAGCCAGCTTTTTATTCACTTTTTTCGCGGGGCAACCCATATTGATATCAATGATGTGAGCGCCTTGTTCAACATTGAACAACGCGGCTTGCGCCATTAAATCAGGATCGGCTCCTGCAATTTGCACTGAGCGGATGCCTTCCTCGCCAGAATGCGTCATGCGCTGGCGGCTTTTATCTGTATCCCAAACCTCAGGATTGGATGAAAGCATCTCGGAAACCGCTAGGGCTGCGCCATAACGAAGACAAAGATTACGGAAAGCTTGATCGGTGACACCTGCCATTGGTGCCACGATCAGCTGATTGTTCAGTTGATAGGGTCCAATCTGCATTTTATGTTTCACCTTAGCTCTTCAAAGGGGCGCTATAGTAGCCCTTTTTGTTGGCCGTGAAAAGGTCAATAAATGACCTAGAGGTAATTTTTTTTCTTGACTTTTAATCGGCGAGAAGTCAGAGGCTAAATAGTTGGAAGCCAGCGGTGGCGCATGTTGCGCCACCCTTTAGCGCTATTTACGCTTGCCTGTCAAGCGGCTCCAATCTTCTTTGTGAGCCGCTGCGTCCATATCGAACCATTGGCTATAAAAGTCAGAGATTTCTTGGGCTTGTTCTTTGAGGAGACCGGAAAGGGCAAGTTTGCCACCGGTTTTTACGCGTTCTGCGATCAAAGGCGCTAATTCACGCAGTGGGCCGGCAAGAATGTTGGCGACCAGTACGTCGGCTTTGAGATTGGCGGGTTGATCTTCTGGTAAGTACAAGGCTAGCTTGTCGGCGACATCATTGCGCTCGGCATTAGCACGTGAAGCGTCGATGGCTTGATAGTCGATATCGATACCTGTGACGTTTTTCGCGCCCAGTTTCAGTGCGGCTACGGCTAAGATGCCAGAGCCACAGCCAAAGTCGATCACTTCCTCATTGCTTAAATCTAAGCTGTCTAACCATTCTAAACACAATGCAGTCGTAGGGTGAGTGCCTGTGCCGAAGGCAAGACCGGGATCGAGGATCACATTGACTGCGGTTGGATCGGGGATCTCGCGCCAGCTTGGGCAGATCCACAAACGCGTGCCGAATTGGATGGGGTGGAAGTTATCCATCCATTCGCGTACCCAGTCTTTATCTTCAATTTGTTCGACTTTATGGCTGAAGTTCTCACCGAGAAAAGGCAAGGTTTTCAGCATGGCGATGGTCGGTGTCAGATCGGTTTCTGCATCGAATAAGGCAACGACAACGGTATCGCGCCACAGTGGGGTTTCGCCCAGTTTAGGTTCAAAAATAGGGGTGTCTTTACCATCTTCAAAGGTGATAGAGACTGAGCCTTCTTCCATGAGCAAGTCGCTGATGGTTTCAGCGTCATCGCTATTGGTGTTGATTCGGAGTTGGATCCAAGGCATGGGGGCATCCTGTGGCTGAGTGTGCAAACGCTAAGGGTTCAAAATATCGCGCTATTGTAAACCATGGCTTAAGGTTCTGCGACTGACTATCGCGGTGTAGCGTTTTTGTCTGCGTAGACAAAGTGTTAGCGAACACGCATCGATTGGTGCTGGAAAGCGAATTGTCAGTTTTAATTTTTTGTATAACACCATGAAATATATTGGTTAATTGGTTTTACCTTTGTTTGGTTTGGTGCGTTTTTTGTGATCTTGTTCTAAGAGTTGCACTCAATCAGGTGAGTTGGCTCACGCTTTAAATCTGTGATGCTGAAGCCGGATCTGCGTTACTGCTATGGTGTAGTTTGCCAAGAGGTGCCAACGACAAACGACATAGGTGAATCCAAGATGACAAGCATAACTCGAGTTCACAATAGGGTGAGTACATCGCAAGGTCATCCTTGGTCAGCAAAGGCTGATAGGCTACAGAGTGCGACTGGGATTATGCTCGGCAGCTTTTTATTGCTGCATATGCATTTTGAGTCGAGCATTTTGCTGGGAAAAGAGGCCTTTTATCGTGTGGTGCAGTTGCTTGAAGGTGGCATGTTCAGCAGCACAGGACACGGTTTCCCCATAGTTACTAAAGTGTTTTCAGTGTTTATGCTATTGGTGGTGATAGTGCATGCGGCGGTAGCACTGCGGCGTTTTCCCGCGCAGCTCGGGCAATGGCGCGCCCTGCGCTTGCACATGGGTAGTATCAACCACAAGGACACCCATGCGTGGTTTTGGCAACTGATCACCGGCTTTATTTTATTTTTCCTCGTCCCAGTTCACCTCTTCACTATGATTTTGAATCCTGAAATTGGCCCGCATTTATCGGCTGAGCGGGTGTATCACGATAATGCTTGGTTGCTGTATGTGCTGTTGCTGCCTGCTGTGGTTGTGCACGCCATGATTGGCCTGTATCGCGTCGCGGTAAAGTGGGGCATAACCACCAAACGCTCAGGCCTGCGAAAATTCGCCAAGGTGCTGATTATTTACTTGCTATGCCTTGGTACTGCGAGCCTAGTTTCATATCTATTTATCGGCAGTGAGCTGGGTATTCCTGTACAGCCTTTCGTGCCTGAGTAGGTTTTGAGCCGGCAGCAGGATTTTGTTTCACTGCTATTATTTAAGCGTTAGGTTAATTATTCAGCACTCAATTGATCTGGCTCACGTTTTCGTGTGGATATGTGAGCGATATTAATTTGCAGTAAGACTTAATGAGATTGGCTCGATAAGGTCAACGGTATGAGGCGAGAGGATGGCGATCAAACTAACTATTAAAAAATGGAGTGCTTGGCTGGATTTAAGTCAGAGCTTGTCTGGCGTCATCCTCGCGGTTTTTCTGTGGACCCACTTAGTCTTAGTGTCATCGATTTTACTGGGTAGCGATGCCATGAATTGGGTGGCGCGCACTATGGAGCTGAGTTTTCTTTCCGACGATGGCCACGGTTATCCCTGGGTGGTGACGGGTATTGCAATGGGCATCGCGGCTCTTGCGTTAGTGCATGTATTAGTTGCGCTGCAAAAGTTACCCATGAGTTTGCGCCAGCAAAGGGCATTGCGGCAGCAAATGCAAGTGATCAACCACAGTGATACGCGTCTGTGGCGCTGGCAAGCCATTACCGGTGTGGTGATTTTACTGCTGTTGCCTGTGCATCTGTGGCTTATTGGCTCAGCCCCCGAAACCATTGGCCCCCAAGGGAGCGCCGACCGTATTTGGAACCAAGGTGTGTGGATGGTTTACCTGCCGTTGCTGCTTACTGTGGAGTTACATGCGGCGATTGGTATTTACCGTGTGGCTTTGAAATGGGGCGCGGCGCGGGATCTCAATAGCCGCAGTCGATTACGTAAGATCAAAACCATTGTGAGCGTGCTATTTATCACAGTAGGCATAGCTTCACTGTTGGCATTTTTACCCCATGCGAGTTAATTCCGCCGGCAATCAATGAATAAGTAAATCAATGAATAAGCTAATCGTGAATAGAATGTCGAACACCGCAAACTACATAAGAATAAATGACCCGATTAAGGAGCAGGCGTGAAACTGATTTATACCGATTCATTGGTGGTAGGTGCCGGACTTGCTGGCTTAAGGGTCGCCATCGCGTCCAAAGAACGTGGACTCGATACCTTAGTTCTGTCACTCATTCCTGCAAAACGTTCCCACTCTGCAGCTGCCCAAGGCGGCATGCAGGCGAGCTTAGGCAATGCCGTAAAAGGCATGGGCGATGATGAAGACGTGCATTTTCAAGATACGGTAAAAGGTTCTGATTGGGGCTGCGATCAAGATGTCGCGCGGATGTTTGCTCACTGTGCACCTAAGGCGGTGCGTGAATTGGCGACGTGGGGCGTGCCTTGGTCGAGGGTGAGTGCTGGCCCAAGAGATGTGATCGTTAACGCGCAAAAAGTGACCTTGCATGAGGCGCAGGAAGCCCATGGACTAATTAACGCCCGTGACTTTGGTGGCACAAAAAAATGGCGCACTTGCTACACGGCCGACGGTACGGGTCACTCGCTGTTGTATGCTATGGATAACAAAGCGATTTCTATGGATATTCCCGTCCATGAACGTATCGAAGCTTTGGCACTTATTCACGATGGTAAGCGCTGCCATGGGGTAATCGCTCGCTGTTTGATTTCGGGTGAACTCAGGGCTTATGTGGCTAAGTCCACCACCATCGCCACTGGCGGATATGGCCGAATTTATGAAGTGTCGACCAATGCGATTATCTGCGAAGGTATTGGCCAAGCGCTCGCGCTAGAAACCGGCGTTGCCACCCTTGGCAATATGGAAGCGGTACAATTCCATCCGACTGCTATCGTGCCCGTGGGCATTTTAACCACGGAAGGCTGCCGTGGTGATGGCGGCTTATTGCGCGATAAAGACGGTTACCGTTTTATGCCAGACTATGAGCCCGATAAAAAAGAGTTGGCATCGCGGGATGTGGTATCGCGCCGCATGACAGAACACATACGGAAAGGGAAGGGCGTTGATAGCCCCTATGGACCGCATTTGTGGCTGGATATTACCCTTCTGGGTCGCAAACACATCGAAACTAACCTAAGGGAAGTGCAGGAAATTTGTGAGAACTTCCTCGGTATCGATCCCGCTAAGGATTGGATCCCAGTACGGCCAACGCAGCATTATTCCATGGGCGGCATTCGAACCAATGCTACGGGTGAAAGCCCGCAGCTTAAAGGCTTGTTTAGCGTCGGCGAAGCGGCGTGTTGGGATATGCATGGCTTTAACCGTTTAGGCGGTAACTCGTTGGCCGAAACCGTGGTTGGCGGCATGATTATCGGTAAATATGTCGCCGATTTCTGTGAGAACAATAGCCTTGAGATTGACACTCAGCTTGCAGAACGCTTTATGCAGCAGGTGCAGAGTGAAATTGATCTGCTGATCGAAGGTGATGGCCACGAGAGCGCCTTTGCCCTCAAACGTGAAATGCAGCGCATCATGATGGATTATGTGGGGATTTTCCGTAATGGTCCCGAGCTTGATAAGGCGGTCGCTGAACTTAAAGTGCTGCTCGAACGTTCGCGTAAACTTGGGCTTAAGTGTAAGAAGCGTCACGCCAATCCTGAGCTGGTCGAAGCCCTGCGGGTCAAGCGCATGCTCAAAGTCGCGCTGACTGTGGCCTGCGGCGCAGCGGCACGAACCGAAAGTCGTGGTGCCCATGCTCGCGAGGATTTTCCGCAGCGCAATGACCGCGATTGGCTAAATCGTACCTTAGCCAGTTGGCCGGATCCCGATGCGCTCGAACCTGTGCTTAATTACGAAGCGATCGATGTAATGAAGATGGAACTCCCTCCGGGTTATCGTGGCTATGGTATTAACAACGCCATAGTGCATCCCGATACCGCAAAACGTGAACAGCAGATTGCCAATATTTTAGCCGAGTTAGGCGATGATGCTGACCGTTATCAACGCCAGCGGGCACTTATGCCCTTTGAATTACCCGAAAGCTTACAACCTAATAATGAACGTTTAAGTGATACTTTAAAAAGCCCGTCCGCCAATGCGTTAGGAGAAAAATCATAATGAGCCAAGGTCGTCAGTTAACCTTTAATATCTTTCGTTATGATCCGCAGGAGCCAAACGATAAGCCCAAAATGGTGCGATATCAGCTGACTGAAACGCCGGGGATGACGGTCTTTATCGCCCTCAATAAACTCAGGGAAGAGCAAGATACCTCGATGCAGTTCGACTTTGTTTGTCGTGCGGGCATTTGTGGCAGTTGCGCTATGGTGATTAACGGTTTCCCGACGTTAGCGTGTCGTACCTTAACCGCCAAATATCCTAAGGGCGAAATCACTCTAATGCCGCTGCCAGGCTTTGAGTTGATTGGCGACCTATCAGTCAATACCGGTAAGTTTATGCGGGAATTGGCCGAACGCTTAAAGCTGTGGTTACACCCTAAGGCCAATGACATCAGCGTGCATCGCCTCGAAGATCCAATGGATCCAGACGAAGCTGCGCGCCTGTATGAGCTTGAGCGCTGCGTTGAGTGCGGCGTGTGTGTTTCAGCTTGTGCGACCAAACAAATGCGTGAAACTTTTGTCGGCGCTGTGGGCATGATGAAAATCGCCCGTTTTGAAATGGACAGCCGTGATGCGCGCAGTGCCGAGGATTTTTACAATGTGATCGGTAATCAAGATGGGGTGTTTGGTTGTATGACCTTACTCGGCTGCCAAGACAACTGTCCTAAGGATTTACCACACATGCAGCAAATCGCCTATTTACGCCGTAAGATGGCCATGACTTTGATTTAATTCATTATGAAAAATGAAAGCGCCAACTCGTTTGGCGCTTTTTATTGATTAACAGGCGTAGCTTTTATGGATGTCAGCTCGACTGATTAAGTCTGCCGTTTGGGCGACAAATGCTTGGAAATGCGCACTCGCCATATGCTCATCCAATGCCGCTTGGGATTGCCAAATTTCGTACATCCAAAAGATATTTTCATCATCCAATGAGTGATGCAGTTTGTATTCGATGCAGCCAGCCTCGGTATGCGTGTCGGTCACGAGTTGCTTGAGTATCTTAAATAGCGCGTCGCTTTGGCCTTGATTCGCTATGATTTGGGCAAATACCGTTATTTTCATTGGTTAAAACCTTCCAAAACAATTTTACCTATGGCTTTGCCTGACTCAATCAGAGTGTGGGCCTTGATTAAGTTTTGGGCATTAATGGTGCCGTAGTGCTCACCGAACGTACTCTGTAACTCGCCTGTATCGATAAGGGCACTTAAGCGATTGAGTAAGTGATGCTGGGCTACCATATCTTCGGTTTGATACAGGCTGCGGGTAAACATCAGCTCCCAATGCAATGACAGACTCTTACGCTTGAGTTTCATCACATCTAATGGGCCTTTAGGATCATCGATTAACGCCAGTTTCCCTTGTGGCTTAAGCACTTGTACGATCTCATCGAAGTGTTGATCAGTTTGGGTCAAGCTAATCACATGGGTCACATCAGCAATGCCAATATTGGCAAGTTCGCCCGAGAGTGATTTAGTGTGGTCTATGACCGCATCGGCGCCGAGCTGTTGCACCCAAGCGGCGGATTCTGGGCGAGAGGCAGTGCCTATCACCTCTGCCCCTGTGAGTTTTACCGCCAGCTGAGTGATGATAGAGCCAACGCCACCTGCCGCGCCGATAATTAAAATACGGGCGTCAGTTGCCGAACCATCTTGGGGCAAACCTAAGCGGTCGAATAGAATCTCCCATGCTGTAATTCCGGTTAAGGGTAATGCCGCCGCTTGGGCATAGGTTAGACTCTTAGGTTTATGGCCGACAATTCGTTCATCAACCAATTGATATTGGGCATAACTTCCGCTGCGGCTAATATCGCCCGCGTACCACACTTCATCGCCGACGTTGAAAAGGCTGACGTTTTCGCCAACTGCTTTGACGACACCGACCGCATCCCAGCCGATGATCTTATATTCGCCCGCTGGCGCCGAGCTGGATGCGCGGATTTTAGTGTCGACCGGATTGACGGAAATGGCTTTGACTTCCACCAAGAGGTCAAAACCTGTCGCCGTCGGTTCGGCTAACGTGATGTCTTCTAATGCATTGGGTGCTGTGATTGCACCTGCAGTTTGGTAACCAATGGCTTTCATGTTTATTCCTCTGGATGTACAGGCTGGGGTCGATTTGTTTGAGTGTACTTGTATCGAGTGGCCATTGTGTGGAATATTAGCCAAGAGATAAACAGGGTAAAGTTTGTAATTTTTTCAAAGGATTTTTGATAATCATGTTGATTAATGATTTAGCTTTGTTCGTGCGGGTCGCCGATTGTGGCAACATTTCTGCCGCTGCGGCCGAGATGGATATCTCCGCCGCTTCTGCCAGTGCCGCAATAAAACGGCTTGAAAAACAGCTTGATACTAGCTTATTTATCCGCACGACCCGCAGCTTACGTTTGACTGTACAAGGTGAGCGTTATCTTATTCATTGTCGACGTGCGCTAAGCGATTTAGCGCTCGGCGAGCAAGCCATCGCCAGTGATAAAGGTAAGATATCCGGCACCTTAAGCCTGTCGGTTTCTTCGGATTTTGGTCGTAATCTGTTTGTGCCTTGGCTCGATGAGTTCTTGCTCGATTTCCCGCAGCTACAAGTGCGCTTGCACCTTGGCGACAATATCAGCAGCTTTTATCACGATAAAATTGATGTCGCTGTGCGTTATGGCAAACCGCAGGATTCTAACCAAGTTGCTTTCCCTATCTGCAGTGTTGATCGTGTCCTGTGCGCCTCGCCAGAATATTTGGCCGAGTTTGGTGTACCAGATTCACTAGAACAATTAGTTGAGCATAATTGCTTGTTTTATAAGTTAGATGAGCGAACGCACGATCAATGGCAATTTAGGCGCGACGGCCAAGAATATAAAGTGCGTGTCACGGGCAATCGTAGTGCTAACGATGCGGAAATTGCTCGCCGTTGGGCTGTGGCTGGTAAAGGGTTGGTCTTTAAGTCGAGTCTAGATCTGGCCGATGACTTAATTTCAGGGCGGTTAGTACGATTGTTGCCTGAGTATCAAGGTGAGCCAGTCGATTTGTACTTAGTGTGCCCAGGACGCGAGCATGTGACGCCTGTTGTCTTGTTGCTGCGGGAAATGTTGCGGCAGCGCGCACAGGCTTTGAGTAAAAGCTTAGGTAAAATACTGGCTGTGCAAAAACCTTAGGATTCAAAAAACAAAAAAGCCGCATGATGCGGCTTTTTAGCGACTCGCTGAGATTAAGACTTAGCGCGTTTCATGGCGGTAAAGAATTCTTCGTTAGTCTTGGTCATAGCCAATTTGTCGATTAAGAATTCCATTGCGCTGACTTCATCCATAGGATTTAAAATCTTACGCAGGATCCACATTTTTTGCAGTTCTTCCTGAGTCGTGAGTTTTTCTTCACGACGCGTACCACTGCGGTTGAAGTCAATGGCAGGGAACACACGCTTTTCTGCCGCTTTACGTGACAGATGCAGTTCTTGGTTACCTGTACCTTTAAATTCTTCGTAGATCACTTCGTCCATCTTAGAACCGGTATCAACCAAAGCAGTGGCGATAATGGTCAAGCTGCCGCCGTGTTCGATGTTACGTGCCGCACCGAAGAAGCGTTTTGGACGATGCAGGGCGTTTGCATCCACACCACCGGTTAACACTTTGCCCGATGACGGGATAACAGTGTTATAGGCACGGGCTAGACGAGTAATAGAATCGAGTAGGATAACCACGTCTTTCTTGTGTTCAACCAAGCGTTTGGCTTTTTCAATCACCATTTCGGCAACTTGAACGTGACGGCTGGCTGGCTCATCGAAGGTTGATGCGATTACTTCGCCTTTAACGAGGCGTTGCATCTCGGTCACTTCTTCTGGGCGTTCGTCGATCAACAATACCATCAACACCACTTCTGGGTTGTTGTAGCTGATACTCTGAGCAATACCTTGAAGTAATAGCGTTTTACCGGCTTTGGGTGGTGCAACGATCAAACCACGTTGACCTTTACCAATCGGTGAGCATAAATCCAGAATACGTGCGGTAATATCTTCAGTTGAGCCGTTGCCACGCTCCATACGCATACGTTCTTCTGCGTGGAGTGGGGTTAAGTTTTCAAAGAGGATTTTATTACGGGAGTTTTCTGGTTTATCGAAGTTAACTTCGTTGACTTTCAATAGGGCAAAATAACGCTCGCCTTCTTTCGGTGGGCGAATTTTACCAAAAATGGTATCACCCGTTCGCATGTTGAAGCGGCGAATTTGGCTTGGTGAGACATAGATGTCATCTGGACCAGCTAAATAAGAACCGTCTGAGCTGCGTAAGAAGCCGAAACCGTCTTGGAGTATTTCTAATACCCCACCGCCGAAAATGTCTTCTCCACTTTTTGCGTGGGCTTTAAGGATTGAGAAAATAATGTCCTGCTTGCGAGCGCGGGCCATATTTTCGAGCTTCATATTTTCAGCTAGCGAGACTAGGTCAGAAATCGGCGTGTCTTTTAATTCAGTTAAGTTCATTTTGGGGGTCTTGTGTTACGCGACAAAGCTTACCGCGATCAATCAGTAAGGATGTAATTCAGGATAGTGATTGACGAGCGAGAAGAGGTTATTAGAAAGAATCTGGTTATTAAAGTAGCACTAACAAAGCGGGGCGTCCAGAAATTTAGGGAAATTCCGGCACAATTAATTTATAGCTTGTGCCGGAGGTCACTCATTACCACATCAAATTAGATTTGCGCGTCGATAAACTCTTTTAATTGCGTTTTTGAGAGTGCGCCAACTTTAGTTGCGGCTAATTCGCCGTTCTTGAATAACAGTAAAGTTGGGATGCCACGAACGCCATATTTCGCTGGAGAAACATTGTTTTGGTCAACGTTTAATTTAGCGATAGTCACGCGGCCTGCATATTCTTCAGACACATCGTCTAAAATTGGAGCGATCATTTTACAAGGACCACACCACTCGGCCCAGAAGTCTACCAATACTGGCAAATCAGACTTTAATACGTCGTTTTCGAAGCTGTCGTCACTCAAGTATATAATTTTATCGCTCATGATGTTCTCCAGTTTGGGTGCCATTGCTGGTTTGTTAATGGCTTACCATGTATATTGGGGCTGAAAAATAGCTTTTCAAGTTACCTTTTTACAATGTGGCTATTTCAAACGATCGAGTATCTTATTGCAACCTCAACAGGTAAGCTTGCGCTATGAGCGAAACACATCTATCTACCCAAAGGTTTGCCGACCTACCTCTACATCCTGAGGTTAAACAGGCCCTTGCCGAGAATGGCTTCGAATTTTGTACGCCGATCCAGGCGTTATCACTGCCTGTATTACTTCAATCAAAAGATATCGCTGGTCAAGCACAAACGGGCACTGGCAAGACAATGGCCTTTTTGGTCGCCACTTTTAATCACTTATTATCGACTCCCGTACCTGAAGGTCGACTGATTAATCAGCCCCGCGCCATCATTATGGCTCCGACTCGCGAACTGGCGATTCAGATTGCTAAAGATGCGATTTTACTCGCTAAACACACTCACTTAAAGGTGGGTATTGTTTATGGCGGCGAAAGTTACGATGTGCAGCGTAAAGTATTAGATCAAGGTGTTGATATCTTGATTGGTACTACGGGTCGAATTATCGACTACGTTCGCCAAGGCATTATCGGTCTGAATTCGATTCAGGCTGTAGTATTAGATGAAGCCGATCGTATGTTCGATCTAGGTTTTATCAAAGATATCCGCTTCTTGTTTAGACGTATGCCTGAGGCAAATCAACGTCTTAATATGCTATTTTCGGCAACCTTGTCGATGAAAGTGCAAGAGCTGGCTTACGATCATATGAACGAGCCAGTTAAAGTCGAAATCACTCCTGAAGAAAAAACCTCTAAAAACATCAAAGAAGAAATCTTCTATCCTTCGCAAGAAGAGAAGATGCGTTTGTTGCTGACCTTGATTGAAGAAGATTGGCCAGAAAAGGCCATCGTTTTCTCTAACACTAAGCACAGCTGTGAAACGCTTTGGTCTTGGCTTGAAGGTGATGGACATCGCGTGGGTTTGTTAACGGGTGATGTGCCACAGAAAAAACGTATTCGTATTCTTGAGCAGTTTACCAGTGGCCAATTAGATATATTGGTTGCTACCGATGTTGCGGCTCGCGGTTTACATATTTCTGACGTTTCACACGTGTATAACTATGATTTACCTGATGATTGTGAAGACTATGTGCACCGAATCGGTCGTACGGGTCGTGCGGGTAATAAGGGCATGTCGATAAGCTTTGCCTGTGAAGAGTACGCGTTGAACTTGCCAGCAATCGAAAGCTATATTAATCATTCGATTCCAGTGAGTAATTACGACAGTGAAGCTTTATTGGCCGATATTCCAACGCCAGCGAAGATCCACCGTAAACACCCGAGCGGCACTCGAAACCTGCGTGATCGTTCTGGGACAAGTCGTCCAGGTGCGCAGCGCAGTGGTGCTCGCCCTCCTCGTCATGATAGGACACGTAGACATTCGTAAATGCCAACACCCGCTTATGCCGCTATAACATTAGGCTCAAACAGTTTTAATATGCTGATCGCCAAAACTCGTGGTGGTCAGCCGCATATTATTGCGAAATATAAACGCAAGGTGAGGCTCGCCGAAGGTATAGGCGACGATGGCAACTTAAGCCATGACGTGATGCAGCGCGGCCTCGACTGTTTGAGTATGTTTGCCCAAATGTTGGTGCAACATAAGATTGAAGCAAATCATGTTGCTGTGATTGCTACTGCAACCCTTCGCAGTATCAGTAATGCCGATGAGTTTAATCGGCGTGCATTGCCACTCCTTGGTCATCCAATTGAAATCATCTCAGGCATGCGTGAAGCTGAGCTTATCTATCAAGGCATGGTGGCAACCACCTGTGGTCAAGGGCGCCGTTTAGTGATAGATATCGGCGGGGCGAGTACTGAGTTTATTATCGGTGATGGGCATCAAGTGTTGTTCAAAACCAGTTTGCCCTTTGGTAGCGTGACTTATAATCGCCAATTTTTTAGTAGCTTACCGCTGCAGCAGTTAGATTTTGATGATGCTAAGCAGCAAGTGCTAACCGCATTAGCTGAGCATAGACAAACGCTACGCGATCTAGGCTGGCATTGTGTTGTTGGCGCCTCTGGCGCGGTGCAATCTGTGGTTGAAGTCCTGCTTCACCGTGGCTTATCTGAAACGATAACGCTCGATGTGCTCACTCTGCTGAAGGCTGAAATTCTCGCACAAGAAGACATTGGCTTAACGGGGATCGCTGGGCTTTGTAGCGAGCGAGCACCGACTTTTGCAGCGGGTGTCGCTATTTTATTGGCTTTGTTTGAGTTGCTGGGGATAGAGCATTTAGCCTTATCTGGCGGCGCATTACGTGAAGGTGTTTTAGTGATGCTCGCGCAGCGAATTATTGACGAAGCGAGCTAATATTTTATTGAAACATGATAAAAACCAAAGGCCGCTATGCGGCCTTTATTGTGTACTGCGTCGCTTATTTCAATAAATCGGCGAGATCTTTCTCTAAGGAAACGGTTGGGCGCTCTACGATACGGCCAACTTCTTTACCTTGCTGTAGCACAATAAAGGTTGGAATACGGGTAAAGTCGTATTTGGCAGCTAAGCCTTCGGGATCTTTCTTCGTCCGGTCGACACCAATATAGGTCACTTTGATATTGGGATTGGCGACGTCTTCCATGATACGGATAAAGCGCGGTGTTTCACGGTGACAATCTGGACACCAAGTACCAATGATCACAATAATTTCAGTTGGTTCGGTGACGCTTTTAAGCGGAGTGATTGCCGCAGTGTCGACCTGGTAGCTTTTATACCCTTCGGCAAACTCATTGAGATCTGTGACTAAATGTTGTGCTTCTACTATGCCAGTTAAAATCACTTCTTGTTTCTCCTCGCTGCAGGTCGCAATTAAGCCCTGTTGTTGTTCTTCAAATCCACAGCCACCATTGGCTAGTACCTGACAACTAAAAAATAAGGCAGTAGTGGCTATGAATGCCTTAACGTTATTGTGCATGATGCGCCCTTAAAATCGAAGAGAAAGAATGAAGCTTGATTCAAACATTATTCTTGATGCGATTAAAGCGGATCATTGATTTGCTGCAAGCTAGATCACGCATTGCTAATATCTATAAGCTTAACGATCACAGGATTGCATAGTTTTCGGAGTTAAGGCATTGAAAAAGTTCATCCCCGAATTGCGATTCGGGGATAGAGCGCATTGAAATAATGAGGTAGATGGCTCGATTACTGAGCGAGAATTTTTTCTAAAATAGGCTTGTTAGCCTCGGGGAAGTCATAATTAATTAAATCGGCTTTAGTGACCCAAGCGATAAGCTGACCTTCGAGGCCTTGGGCTGTGCCGTTAAACTCAGTGACCGAATGGATATCGAGTAGCACTTGTTTATCGGGATAATCGAAACTCAGCGCCATAAATGGCTGACTATCGGTGACATCGAGTGCAACTTCCTCTTTGAGTTCACGGATCAGCGCTTGAGTGACCGTTTCGCCCGCCTCAACTTTGCCGCCAGGAAATTCCCATTTCCCACCTTGATGTAAATGGTCTGGGCGTTTTGCCAACAGAATTTCACCGGCCGAGTTAGTAATAATGCCGACGGCGACATGGATGCGTTTAGTCATAATATTTATCTATTGAGTAGAGAGTTGGGCAAATTAATCGTTGCGATGAGCGTAAGCTGAGCTGTTAGCGCTTCGCATTATTCTTTAAAAAAGTCGCCTTCATCGAGATCAAATTCATCAACTGCTTCGGGATCAAATTCGGCCTTCACTGGGATGACATGCTTTTCTGACGCCCAATCGCCGAGGTCGATGAGCTTACAGCGCTCGCTGCAAAAAGGTTTAAATGCAGATTGTGGCACCCACTCGACAGGGGCTTTGCAGATAGGGCAGTTAACGGTCAATGGCATAATTGTTCTCTTGGTTAACGGCGATACAGCGGCCGCCAATACTAATGTCTTTCAGGCCATTAGTGTAAAGGCTTCATGCACAGGTAGCCAGTAAGAAATCAATCGAACGGTCGGAGTGGCGTTGTTGTTCAAACTGCACAAAATGGATGGCAAAACGGTTTTTATGGCCGCTAATCGTAGGATAACACCCGTGGGAGGCATCGACTTTGACTCGCACCAAAGCAAGTGCTTGGGCACTGTCACCTTGATAAAAGCCTGCGTGGGCAACGGCATTGTCGTAATGGGACGTGCTACGAGTTAGTTGGAGTAATAGTGTGATGGGGGTGAGTAAAGGTTCGAAATGCGCTATCCAAGTGCGATAATCGTGCTGTTTTTCTTCCCAAGGCTTTGCTAGCCAATAATGCAATTGTGGCAGATCGAAGTTGCAGCAGGCGCCCGGCATGCCAAAGCGTTGTCTTAGTGCGGAAATGAATCTGTCTTGTTTTAGTTGGCTGCCGAAGCGGTCGGGCTTTTGCAACGGTTCGCGGGCTTGGGTGAGGGCATTGATATAAAGGTCGATTTGCTGGTGGTCGACGTGATCTAATTCTTGCCATTTGCTGAGTTGCAGCAAGTGCCGCTCAATATCTTTTAATACTTCATTACGATAATCACAGCGTTCGGATAGCTCACAGAGGGAAAACAGCGGATAAAAACATCTATGTTGGTGGTCATGATTTAGATTACTTTGCAGCTGTTTATCGAGGTATTCGAGCCGCAAGTAGCTGCGAATTTTCTCGTTTAAGGGCTGTTCGTAAACTAATTCAGTCATGGGCGTTATCAGTACCAGAAAGTTGTAAATAGCGCTGATGCAATGCTTGCACCTCTCGTTTTAAGGTTGATATCTCTCCTTGATTATCAATAATGTCGTCGGCTCTAGCGAGTTTTTCGCTGCGACTACATTGGCTACTAATGATGTTATTAACTTGAGATGCATCAACATTGTCACGTTTTACGGTGCGATTTATTTGCAACTCAGGTGAAATATCCACCACTAAAGTCCGATTGACTAACCTATCTAACCCGTTCTCAAATAGCAAGGGCACGACCATAATTACATAGGCAGAGGTCGCTTTTTCTATCTGCGTGAGCATTTCTTGGCGGATCATGGGGTGTAATAGTTGGTTTAGCCATTCGCGCTCTTCAGGATGGCTAAATATCCGCTGCCGCAACTTGGCGCGATCGAGTTCACCCTCAGGCGTTAACATCTCAATGCCAAAATGGCTAACAATGGCCTCAAGTCCTTTTGAACCCTGAGCGACAACGTCGCGGGCAATGATATCAGCGTCGACTAAGGTAATCCCTTCTGCGGCGAATAAATTGGCAACAGTCGTTTTACCGCTACCTATGCCGCCAGTAAGGCCAACAACAAATTTGGACATAAAACTCTCTTAAAAGCTATGAAGGGCGCTACGCTGCTAGGACGGACTTCGTCCTTACAGTCTACGGAACGGGCTTCGCCCTTACGGTAAGCGAAGCGTTCAGTGAGTGAGCTTGCGAACGTTCCGTTATCCTTAAGTGAAGCTTGTTCTATAACGTACTTAAGTACCAATCCACTATAGGTTGACCCCATATTAGGGCTATCCAGCCTGCAGCAGCAATATAAGGCCCAAATGGGATGGGATTACCTTGTTTCAGGCGTTTACTAACAATCATAGTGATGCCAACGACTGCGCCAACGAGTGACGAAAGTAAAATCACCAGTGGCAGCATTTGCCAGCCAAGCCAAGCACCGAAAACGGCGAGTAATTTAAAGTCGCCATAGCCCATGCCTTCCTTGTCGGTGAGGATTTTAAACAACCAGAAAATGGACCATAGACTCAAATAGCCTGCCGTCGCACCGACAATAGCATCGGTTGGGCTCGCAAAGGTATGATTTAGATTGATGATCAAGCCGAGCCAAAGTAACGGTAGCGTCATTTGGTCGGGGAGCAACATCTCATCAAGATCGATACCCGTCAGTGCTACAAGCACAAAGGTGAGTATGCTCGCAAAAACAAACTGCCAGCTTGGACCAAAATGCCAAGCTAAAGTCGCGATAAGTAGCCCTGTGATGAATTCAATAATGGGGTAGCGAGCAGAAATAGGGGCGTGACAGGCGGCGCATTTTCCCTTGAGCATTAACCAGCCTAATACGGGTAAATTATGCCAAGGTTTAATCGACGTTTTGCACTTGGTGCAGGCTGAGCCCGGCACAACAAGATTATACTTTTCAGGGAAGGCATCTATAGGTTTATTGAGTTGGTCTATCCCTATTTTTTTGACTATGTCTTCGTGGTATTCCTGTAAATACTGATTACATTCTTGCTGCCACTCCCGTTTCATCATCACAGGAAATCTGTGGATCACCACGTTTAAAAAACTACCAATGGTAGCGGCAAAAATAAAGCTTAGAGCAATAAAGAGATAAGGGTGCAGGCCTAAAAGGGAGATGAATTCTGACATTTAATGTTCTTATTTATATTTTGAGGATGAGAAATTAAACTAGCCGCTAACAACTTTACCCATCTGGAAGATAGGTAAGTACATAGCAACAATTAAACCGCCGACGACAGTACCGATGACCACCATCATAATCGGTTCTATCAGGCTTGATAAGCCATCTACGGCATCGTCTACTTGCATTTCGTAGATAGTAGAGACTTTATTGAGCATGTTATCTAGTGAACCTGATTCTTCGCCTATCATCACCATTTGCACTAACATGTCGGGGAAAAGCCCAGTGGTCTGCATAGCCACATTCATCTGCATCCCCGCCATGACTTCTTGACGAATTTTTAAAATCGCTTTTCGATAGACTGCATTACCCGATGCGCCAGCTGCGGATTCTAAACCATCAATTAACGGCACGCCGGCGGCGAAAGTGGTTGCTAAAGTACGAGCGAATCGAGCCATCGCACCTTTGTGTAAAATAGGCCCAATGGCTGGGATTTTAAGCACAGCTTCGTCTACTCGATCTCTCACCATTTGTGAGTTTCGGTGGGCTCGAACGAACAAAAATACTCCGCCGACGATAGCTGCTAAAAATATATACCAAGAGGATTGTAAGCCGCGTGAAATATGCAGTACTAATTGAGTAAAGGCGGGCAGTTCAGCACCAAAGCCTTTGAAGATTTCCTCAAATTGCGGTACCACAAACAACAGTAATAAGGATGTGACTAAGATTGCGACTATGACAACTGCTGCTGGATAGAACATGGCCTTCTTAATTTTTGATTTGAGGGCTTCTGTTTTTTCTCTGTATGTCGCCACGCGATCAAAAACCAAATCCAGTGAGCCTGAGTGCTCGCCTGCTGCAACTAGGTCAACATATAGCTCATCGAAGTAGCGCCTATGGGGGCGCATAGCATCTGATAAAGGAATACCCGATTGAATTTCACTGAGGATATTTCCTAAAAGTTCCCGCATCTTAGCTTTCTCGTGCCCACGGCCGAGTAGTTCAATTGTGGTGACTAAAGGCACGCCCGCCGCGAGCATAGTCGCAATTTGGCGAGTCATTACAGCAATATCCATAGGGGTGATTTTTGGATCACCTAACTTAAATAGCGCAGAGGACTGTTTACGAACACTCTTTGGGGTAACGCCTTGGGATTTTAACTGGCTACGGATTTCGGCTGCGGTTGCGCCCCTGAGCTCACCTGCGGTTTTCTTGCCGTCGCGATTAACACCTTTCCATTCGAAAGTATAGATTTTGGGTTGGCTTTTTTGCTCGGCTTTCTTGGTGCGAGGCTTTCTTGTTGTCGTTGCCGTAGCCATAAATGATTCCTGTAAATAAATCGTTCTAGATTTCTAGTTAACTGAACGCTGTGCTTGCGAAATAGTTTGGACTCTAAGATTCAAATATACGAGTAATAATGCGCTATTGCCTGAATTTTAGACGTAACTTTAGACATAAAGATTGGATTTAGCCAAAACTGGTTACGCGATTGACTTCTGCAATACTAGTAACACCGTGGATCACTTTCAATAATCCTGATTGACGCAAATCCCGCATTCCTTGCGCTTTAGCTTGGGAGGCGATTTGTAAAGAGTTCCCCCCTTCCATGATAGTGCGGGCTATTTCGTCAGACATTTTCATCACTTCATAAATGCCAACCCGCCCCTTGTAGCCCGCAGAGCAATGTTCGCAGCCAATGGGTTTAAAGGTGGTAAAGCCTTGAGTAATTTGTGTTTGGGCAAAACCAAGGCGCAGTAATTCATGCTCGGGTATCACTTCAGCTTGTTTACATTCGGGGCAGAGACGACGCGCTAAGCGCTGGGCAATAATCAAATTCACAGAGCTAGCTATGTTATAGCCAGGTACACCCATGTTGATTAAACGGGTTAAGGTTTCAGCAGCCGAGTTTGTGTGCAAGGTCGATAAGACTAAGTGTCCTGTTTGCGCCGCTTTAATGGCAATTTCGGCTGTTTCCAGATCGCGGATTTCGCCCACCATCACCACATCAGGGTCTTGGCGTAGAAATGAACGTAAAGCGGATGCGAAGGTGAGGCCTGCCTTTAAATTAATGTGAACTTGGTTCACACCTTCAAGGTTAATTTCAACCGGATCTTCTGCGGTAGAAATATTACGCTCTTCGGTATTGAGAATATTTAACCCAGTGTAAAGGGAGACGGTCTTACCTGAGCCCGTTGGACCCGTCACTAAAATCATCCCTTGGGGTTTTGCCAGCATCTCAAGGTAGAGTTTTTCTTGGTCGGGCTCGTAGCCGAGTTTTTCGATGCCTAGTTGTGCTGAGGACGAGTCCAAAATCCGCATTACAATCTTTTCACCCCACAGGGTCGGCAGAGTGCTAACCCGAAAGTCGATAGATTTAGTGCGGGATAGTTTCATCTTAATTCGACCATCCTGTGGCACGCGCCGTTCGGCGATATCGAGTTTCGACATTACCTTTAGGCGCGCCGATAAACGACCAGCGAGGCTAATAGGTGGTTCAGAGACTTCGTGCAGAATACCGTCTATACGAAACCGTATGCGATAGCGTTTCTCATAGGGTTCAAAGTGTAGATCCGACGCACCCTTACGAATCGCATCGGTCAAAATTTTATTGATATAAATGACAATAGGCGCATCGTCACTACTCTCACCAGTAGACTCTTCGCTACGTCTGTCTGTATCAGTAATTTCTATCGCTGCCAGCGCTGCTTCGTCCATGCCGCCTAAATCGAGACCACTAATATCTTCTTCGAGAATTTTCTCCAACGCTTTAGCAAGTTTATCTTCTTCAACCAGAATCGCTTCGGCATGCAGGCCTGCACTAAATTGGAAATCTTCAAGGGCGGCAATATTGGTTGGGTCGGATGTGCCTATATAGAGGCGATTCCCACGCTTGAACAAGGGTAAGCAGCGGTGTTTTTCAATGAGTTTTTTATTAAGAAATTCTTCAGGGATGGAAGCAAGATCAAATTCAGTGAGATCGAGAAGTGGAGTGCCATATTCCTCATAGCAAAGCTCGGCTATTGCACGGGCAGAGATTAGCTTACTTTGAACTAAGGTGCTTACAAGGGCGTGTTTGTTTTGTCGAGATTTAGTGATAGCGTTAGCCATCTGCTCTTCATTTAGCAGACCTTTGCGGATAAAAAGGGTCGACAGCCCTAAGTGAAGGCCTGTAGATGGCATAACATACTCCTATCTTGATAAAGTAGCTCATAATAGCGCCAAAAAAAGCATTTGTCATTTATAATAAAGGCTCCATAATCGCAGAAAAATGATGTTCATCATAGAGATGCAGTTTAATGTATATGCTGTCGCGAGCAGATACCGTTAATTTCTACTATCGGATCTTTATTAGTGTTCTGATTGGGGGCATTTTAAAATCGACTTTTATTGTTTTATATGAATAAAGTCCTTTTTGAAAATATAGTTTCCTTTTAAAATCAACAATATGATATTTAATAATCATTGCTATGATCTAAGTCGTCAATAAGGATGTTCAAGTTGATACTCTCTCATGCTTTTTCTCGAATAATTCTTTTTTTATTTTTTGCCATTTTTTTTATGGGTTCTCTTCTTTCTGGCTATCTCAGTGGTTTCGCTGGACTGGGTAACTCTTATGATCTGAAACGGATTTTAGTTATCGTATTTGTGGTGGTCGCTATGGTGTTGCTTTCATGCAGAAAATCTGTACTGATAACTATACTTTCTCCTTACACATGTTGGGTTGTCTGTGTAATATTTATTTTGGGTTTTATTTCTGCATTAAATAGTAAACACCCATTTTGGTCATTGCTTGAATTAGCCAACTTTTTATTGTTGTTCTGCTTGTTTTATATCGTCGGTGTACTGATTGCGGATATAGGCAAAACTGTTGTGCTGCAATATTTTTTTTGGTTTGCATTATTTTTTTCGGTTTGTATTTCAGTTAAGTTTTTTTTGCTACTGCTTTTTCATGCCTTCGATGCTAATCGGCCCGATGTGCATTCTTTAGTTGCTGGCTTTATGAATGTTAGGTTTTTCAATCAGTTGCAAGTTATTATGATGCCGCTTTTGTGCTTATCTTTTTATATTGAACAACTCAATAAATATAAGCAGGCAGCCATGTTGGCCTTTAGTGTGTTGTGGTTAATCTTGCTGCAATCAGAGGCTCGCGGGGCATTACTCGCAATGGTGGTGGCAGCTTTTGTTGTGTATAGTTTTTTACCTGTCGACCTGCGTAAAGCCTTTATTCTCCCAATTATGAAGGCTGTGGCTTTAGGCACGCTTTTGTGGTTAGTGTTGATCATTATTATTCCACTGTTTATTTTTGATAGCCAAATTTGGCAATTAAGAACCAATAGCTCAGGTCGCATTGACATGTGGATTTATATTTTGCAAACGATCCCTGAATGTGTTTGGTTAGGTTACGGGCCAATGAGTTTTGCATGGGCAGAAGCAAGACCTTTGCCTAATGCCCACCCCCATAATGCTCTACTGCAGTTTTTATATGAGTTTGGTGTATTTTCATTTATCTTGCTGGCGAGTTGGTCAGTGATGAAATTACGGACAATATTAAAGAGGCTGACATTATTGGGGGCAAAGCCGAATGAGTATTTGGCTGTAAAACTACAAAGTAGCATCGATACCAACATCGACACAAATATGGACGTAACCGATATTGTGCTGGTATTTGCTATTTGCGCAGTATGGATTTATGCCATGTTTGATGGGGTAATTGTGATGCCATTATCCCAAGCATTGTTAGTCGCGTTATTGGCGCTTAATTGTCGCCAATATCAATTGCGAGTGATAGCGTTACCTTGGAAAGTGGGGCTAGTGGCAATAGTGATAATCTGTGGTGCGCTGTTAATCGCTAGCCTTAGTGATGCCGGGCTTAATCAACAACTTTATCCAAGATTATGGTTAACCGGGATAATTAATTGATATAAATAACAAAGCCCCAAGATGGGGCTTTAGAAGAATTTGCGAGATTAGCTGCCGAGACCAGCGCCTTTTTTACAGATGGATTGTTCGGAACCTGTCATTGCGTATGATACACCACCATTTCCATCAAATGTTGCTGTAAGTGTGCACTTAGGTTCTGTCCAGACCAAAGTAACGCCTGCACCTTGTGATGGCTCCGCTGCCAAAGCAGTCATTTTTGTGTTTTTTGCTACTTCAGCTTGTATACCTGTACAGCCAATTCCAGTTGTGTTGCATGCTTGAATTTTTTGGGCAAAAGCACTAACGCCTTTCATTGCGGCTCCACCTTGGGCTGATGTGACGTAATCTTTATAAGCAGGCAATGCTACCGCAGCCAAAATACCGATAATGGCAACTACGATCATTAGTTCGATCAGAGTAAAACCCTGAGCTTGTTTCTTTAAATTCATGGCCTTCATTTTTCTCTCCAGCTAACTATTTAGTGACTTACTTTGATTGAATAGAGTGTTAAACCTAAACGCTGTTTTACACTATAAATTGTTTTGACTCGTCAAACTTTTTTACTCATTGATGCTAATAAAATCATTTATATGATCTATGTAACATTAACAGTACACCGATGATCTTGAATGACCCATGTGTAATGACTCATGCTGATTTATCCAAAGCCACTTTACTGAGCTAATGTCTGTTTGAATAAATCCTTTCGGTAACCGCACCTTAGGCTAATGCCCCTCAAAATGTGCTCCTGAAACGCAAATTAGAGTATTTTGACAGGCATTCCAGTGCTGACCTTAGGTGAGGTTGACCAAACGGCCATCTCGCCTTTGTAAAAGTTAGTACAAAGTTGCATAAAATGAAACAACTTTTACTCATAAAGTACTAATAAAATGATTCATTTGTCTAAGAAATAGGAGATTAAACACATTGTGTTATAACAAAATTTTGACAATGTCAGTTTGATTGACTGGTATTAGCGCTAGAGTCAAGGTGATGGCGGATTTTCGATTGATTTTTGAAGGAGTTTAGCCATTGCTGATATTCGTATCATAAGGGCAAAACGCTTTGCTTCTTGAGTCTGGTACATGCAAAGCGTTTTGTGATTTAACAAATGTTACGGTTTACTTTAAGTCGGTTTTAAGCTTTCAATCTAAGCGATAAGTCTAGGGCGCGAACATGCTTAGTGAGTGCACCAACTGAGATATAGTCGACACCAGTTTTAGCAAATTCGGCTAAAGTGTCTAAGGTGACATTGCCGGAGACTTCAAGCTTAGCGCCGGCGCCTTTCGCTTTATATTGATTGTTCATTTCAACCGCTTCGACCATTTTAGTGATATCGAAGTTATCTAACATGATGATATCTGTGCCAGAGTCGAGTGCTAAGGCGAGTTCTTCGAGTGATTCCACTTCGACTTCAACGGGTTTATTCGGGTACAAGTTGCGGGCGGTATCTACGGCTTGGCGAATGCCACCACAGGCCATAATGTGGTTTTCTTTAATCAAAAATGCATCATATAAGCCAATGCGATGGTTTTTACCTCCGCCGCAGGTGACAGCATATTTCTGGGCGGTGCGCAGGCCTGGAATGGTTTTGCGAGTATCTAATAGGCGAGTGTGAGTGCCCACCAGTTTATCGACATAATGCTTAGTTAAGGTCGCAACGCCAGACAGAGTTTGGATAAAGTTCATTGCCGTGCGTTCGCCGGTGAGAATCGTGCGTGCTGGGCCTGAGAGTTCACACAGTAGTTGGTTAGGTAACACCAGATCGCCATCATCCACATGCCAATGCAGTGCGACTTCCCCACCGAGTTGATTAAAAACTTGTTCGGCCCATGCTTTTCCACAAAAAACGCCTTCTTCACGGGTAATAAGGGTGGCTTCAGCGTACTTATCAGCAGGGATCAACATTGCTGTGATATCACCATAAGCGATGGCCTTGGTTTGATCGTTGATTTCGGTGCCGCCTAAGTCTTCACTGAGTGCGGATTTTACTGACTGGCGAATATCGTTTTCTAACATGAGCGGGGTCCTTGCATTCTTTAATTACTGACGACCTACTTGCATCTTAGGTTAAGATTACCACGGCCTTAGGTCTCACGGAACAGCTTGGAAGATTGTGCTGCAGGACTCAACCTCTGGCTTATTTAAGTTGGGAGTGAATGGCTTGCTCCATGATCTCAATATTAAAAGATGATGAAGTCAGCCTGTTCCGTGTGCTGGGTTTCTTCTTTGCTTGGCTGAATACTGTTAGAGTAACTCAGTTTATGTGGCATAGAGGATAAGCTCATAATGCGGTTTGAATTGGGTTGGTGTGAGGGTGCAAGGCGTTGTGAGTCACCACATTTTAATCAACGTCCCTTGGGTGAATTGAGTTTATTGGTGATCCACAATATTAGCCTGCCAGCAGGTTGCTTTGGATTACCCTATATTGATCAATTATTTCAAGGGTGTTTAGATACGAATGCGGATGCCAGTTTTGCACAGCTGCAGGGCTTGGAAGTCTCGGCGCACTTTTTGGTCCGCCGTAATGGCGAGCGTGTGCAGTACGTGAGTTGTAACGACAGGGCTTGGCATGCTGGGGTGTCTCGTTATGGCGAGAGAGAGAATTGTAATGATTTCTCCATTGGTATTGAGCTGGAAGGCACTGATACTGAGCCTTACACACCTGAGCAATATCAGTCACTGACAGCGTTGACGCAAGCTCTGTTGGCTGAGTATCCATCGCTGAGTACCGAACGAATTGTGGGTCATTGTGATATTGCGCCAATGCGCAAAACAGACCCTGGGCAAAGTTTTGATTGGGAAAGATATTTAGGGAAGCTAAAGGAATATACTCAGGCGTTGCGCTCTTAGGTTTTTGGATTTTAGACGTATTTCACACAAACCTAGACTATTTATGGACAAATTATAGAGGTACAGCCCATGGCATTATTTTCACTCTTGGTCGCCATTTTAGTGGAGCGACTTAAATTTCTTCCTTCATCATGGCAATTTGATCGTTTACTGCAGTCCTACCAAACGACGTTTTTTGGTGATAAAGCCTCACTGACGAGCGTTATGATGGCGCTGGCGTTAGTGCTGCCAGCCCTGTTGGTGTATGTGTTGTCTTGGTTAGTGGCGGGAATGTTTTGGGGCTTATTAAGTTTAGCGCTATGGATTGTCGTAGCGGTGGTTTGTTTTAACCATCAGAAACAGCGTGATATTTTCAAGAAATATATGCAAGCGGCTTGTCGTTCTGACGTCCAAGCTTGTTACCATTATGCCGCTGAGCTCGATTGTAGCGAGTGTTTGGATGCGGTATCCGAGAAAGACCTTGGCGCTAAAGTGGGTCAAAGTGTTGCTTGGATTAATTATCGTTATTACGGCGCCGTTGCTTTGTTCTTCATTTTTCTGGGGCCAGTCGGTGCTGTGTTGTATTGCACTGTGCGTTTTTATGCAGAAGAAAATGCCCGTAAATCCCTTGATCTGCCATTAGTCAACGAAGTGATTAGCGTGTTGGATTGGTTACCTAGCCGCATCTTTGCTTTTGGTTATGCGTTAAGTGGCCAATTTAGCGAAGGGTTAGCCGCGTGGCGCCATCATGGTTTGACCATAAATACCAGTGCTCGCACTGTCGTTGTTGAGACGGCATTAGCAGCGCAACCTTTACCTGAGGTCGCGAGTGCACCTATATGTGTACAGTCAACCTTGGCATTATTAGTACTGAGTAAACGCAACTTTACACTTATCGTCGCGGTACTGTCACTGCTGACCATTTTTGGATTGGTGAGTTAAGCAATATCAGCGTCACAGCGATAGCTGAATTTGGCAGTCTGAGCTGAGATAGCTCAGCTCTGTCAAATGGTCTGACCCCATAGACATTTTTTTCCGCTATGCTCTCTCTTCGTGAGTGCTTTCGATCGAGATCGCTTTTAAGGAGTGATCTTCAATCTGGACATCAAAACGCTGATTTGATAAAGTGCGCTCACTCAAAAAAATTGGTAAGACCAATTTACAACGGAGCTGAGCGCCTGATGGCCTATAGTAAAATTAATCAGCCAAAAATTTCTGATGTGATTATGGCTCAATTAGAGCAGATGATCTTAGAGGGCAGTTTGCAGCCCGGTCAGAAGTTACCGCCTGAACGCGAACTGGCGATCCAGTTTGAAGTGTCTCGACCTTCTTTGCGTGAAGCTATCCAAAAGCTTGAGGCAAAAGGACTGTTAATGCGCCGCCAAGGCGGTGGTACTTATGTCAAAGAGCAACTCTGGCAGAGTCTTGCCGATCCTATCGTTGAACTTATGAATTCTGATCCAGAGAGTCAATACGACTTGCTGGAGTTCCGTCATGCTACCGAAGGTATGATGGCTTATTTTGCGGCGCTGCGTGGTACTGACGCCGATATGCAAAATATCAAACGTATGATCCTCGAGGTGGAAGCCGCCACCGATATTGAAAAACAAGCCGCCGCCATTGTGCGCTTTTATCGTGCCGTTGCCGAAGCGTCACATAACGTGGCTATGTTACACCTCGTTCTCAGTTTAACCCCTGTGCTGCATCAAAATGTGGCGCAAAACTTGGAGCTTTTAAGCCGCCGCGAAGAAGCTTCTACTATGGCTAACGATCACAGACGGGCCTTGCTCGCTGCCATCGTTCGTCGTGATCCCGAAGCCGCCAGAGAAGCCTCGAATGAACACTTAAGTTACATCGAAGAGGTGATGTTATCTGTGCGGGAAGAAGATAGCCGGTTGCAGCGAAGCTTGCGCCGTTTAAAGAGTGGCGCTTAAGTTCTGTAGTTTAGCTGCCTGCTAAATCGGAATATGCCGCAAACACCATTCATTATCATGTATATAGAGAAGGACAGTGTCATGTCTGAAGATATGCTACAAGACGTAGATCCATTAGAGACTCAGGAATGGGTTGATGCCCTGCAAGCCGTGTTGGAACAGGAAGGCCCAGAGCGCGCGCATTTTTTACTAGAGAAGCTGATCGATAAAGCGCGTCGTAATGGCACTCACTTGCCTTACAATGCCACAACGGCTTACTTGAACACTATCCCAGCGGGTCAAGAGCCTCACATGCCTGGCAACCAAGAGATGGAACGTCGCATTCGCGCCATCATCCGTTGGAACGCTTTGGCTATGGTTCTGCGTGGTTCTAAGAAAGATTTAGAGTTGGGCGGCCATATCTCAAGTTTCGCTTCAAGCGCGACTATCTATGACGTATGTTTTAACCACTTCTTCCGTGCACCGAATGAAAAAGACGGTGGCGATCTCGTGTATTTCCAAGGCCATATCGCCCCAGGTATTTATGCGCGTTCATTCCTAGAAGGTCGTTTAAGCGAAGAGCAACTGGCTAACTTCCGTCAAGAAGTGGATGGCAAGGGTCTGTCTTCATACCCACATCCAAAACTGATGCCGGATTACTGGCAATTCCCAACGGTTTCTATGGGCTTAGGTCCAATCCAAGCCATCTATCAAGCCCGTTTCCTGAAATATCTGACTGACCGTGGTCTGAAAGATTGTTCAGCACAAACTGTTTACTGTTTCTTAGGTGACGGTGAGTGTGACGAGCCAGAAGCCTTAGGTGCTATCGGTTTAGCGGCCCGTGAAGAATTAGATAACTTAGTCTTCATCGTTAACTGTAACTTACAGCGTCTTGATGGCCCTGTACGTGGTAACGGTAAGATCATCCAAGAACTTGAAGGCGAATTCCGCGGCGCAGGCTGGGAAGTTGTTAAAGTGATTTGGGGTCGTTACTGGGATCCATTATTAGCCCGTGACACCAGCGGTAAACTACTGCAGTTGATGGAAGAAACCGTTGACGGTGAATACCAAAACTGTAAAGCCAAAGGTGGCGCTTATACACGCGAACACTTCTTTGGTAAGTATCCTGAAACGGCCGAAATGGTGGCGAACATGTCAGATGATGACATTTGGCGCTTAAACCGTGGCGGTCATGATCCAGTTAAAGTTTACGCTGCACTGGAACATGCACAAAAAACCAAAGGCCGTCCAACAGTTATCCTAGCTAAAACCGTTAAAGGTTACGGCTTAGGTGATGCGGGTGAAGGTAAAAACATCGCGCACAACGTGAAGAAGATGGGCGTTGAGTCTATCCGTTACTTCCGCGATCGTTTCAATATCCCGATCCCAGATGACCAGTTAGAAGATCTGCCTTTCTATCACCCAGGTCCAGATTCTGAAGAAGTGAAGTACATGATGAGCCGTCGTGAAGCGCTGCATGGTAGCGTGCCACAACGTCGTCAAAAGTTCACTGAAGAGATGGAAGTGCCGTCACTGAAGATTTTCGATTCGATTTTGCAGGGCTCAAACGGCCGTGAAATTTCATCGACTATGGCGTTCGTTCGCGTGCTGACAGCATTGCTGAAAGACAAGAAAATTGGCAAAAACATTGTGCCAATTATTCCTGACGAAGCCCGTACTTTCGGTATGGAAGGTCTGTTCCGTCAAGTGGGTATTTATGCTCACGAAGGCCAAAAATACGTACCGCAAGACTCTGACCAAGTGGCTTATTATCGTGAAGATAAAACTGGTCAAGTATTGCAAGAAGGGATTAACGAGCTCGGTGCTATGTCTTCATGGGTATCGGCAGCGACAAGCTACTCTGTCAACGATACACCTATGATCCCGTTCTACATCTACTACTCAATGTTCGGTTTCCAACGTATTGGCGACATGGCTTGGGCAGCGGGTGACATGCGTGCTCGTGGTTTCTTAGTCGGTGGTACTTCAGGTCGTACAACGCTTAACGGCGAAGGTTTACAGCATCAAGATGGTCACAGCCACGTATTGGCGAACACTATCCCTAACTGTATTTCTTACGATCCAACCTACGGCTACGAAATTGCCGTTGTGGTACAAGATGGTATCCGTCGTATGTACGGCGAGAATCAAGAAGATATCTTCTACTACTTGACCACAATGAACGAAAACTATGAGCAACCAGCCATGCCAGAAGGCGCGGAAGTGGGCATAGTGAAAGGCATCTATAAGTTAGAAACGGTTGCGGGCTCAGGTAAAGGCAAAGTTCAGTTAATGAGCTGTGGCACTATCCTTGAACAAACCCGTAAAGCGGCGCAAGCACTGGCGAAAGACTTCGGTATTACTGCCGACGTATTTAGCGTAACTAGCTTCAACGAATTGACTCGCGATGGTCAAGCTGCTGAACGTTGGAACATGCTGCACCCAACCGAAACGCCAAAACAAGCCTATATCAGCCAAGTGATTTCAAGTGATGCACCTGCAATCGTCGCGACTGACTATATGAAGATTTACGGCGAACAGTTACGTGCTTACATTCCTACCGATTACAAAGTGTTAGGTACTGACGGTTTCGGTCGTTCAGACAGCCGCGAGAATCTACGTCACCACTTCGAAGTGGACGCTAAGTTCATCGTTATTGCGGCACTGAAATCACTGGTTGATCGCAAAGAGCTGCCTGTCGATGTGTTAGCAAAAGCCATTAAAGAATATGGTATCGACGCTGACAAGATCAATCCACAGTACGCGTAAGAGGCAATAAAAATGGCTGAATTAAAAGAAGTTTTTGTTCCTGATATCGGCGGCGATGAAGTGCAAGTGATCGAAATTTGTGTGGCTGTGGGTGATACCCTAGCGGCAGAAGAATCGATTCTTACCGTCGAAAGCGACAAGGCGACTATGGATATTCCAGCGCCTTTCGCCGGTGTTTTAGCCGAATTGAAAGTGGCTGTGGGCGATAAAGTATCTGAAGGTACTTTGATTGCTATGATGCAAGCAGCGGGCGCGGCAGCTGCTGCTCCGGCTCCAGTTGCTGCACCCGCTCAGGCGGCACCAGCATCTGCACCAGTTCAAGCGGCTCCTGCCCCTGTGGCTGCTGCTCCTGCGACGGGCGCAACCAAAGTGGTTGAAGTCACTGTACCTGATATCGGTGGCGACACTGATGTGTCGGTTATCGAAGTCCTGGTTGCTGTCGGTGACAAGATTGAAGTTGATAGCGGTTTAATTACCCTAGAAACAGACAAAGCGACCATGGACGTACCATCACCTTTCGCGGGTGTGGTTAAAGACGTTAAAGTCGCAGTTGGCGATAAAGTGTCGCAAGGCTCTTTAGTCATCATGCTTGAAGTGGGCGGCGCTGCACCTGCAGCCGCGCCAACTGTTGCTGCCCAAGCGGCTCCTGCCGCTACGGTAGCGCCAGTGGCCGCAGCACCTGCTGCACCAGCGGCAAGTGTGGTTGCGGTAAAAGAAATTCAAGTGCCGGATATTGGCGATGCCAGCAATGTCGATGTGATCGAAGTGCTCGTGTCTGTCGGTGATGAAATCACTGCTGACCAAGGTTTGATTACCCTTGAAACTGACAAAGCCACCATGGAAGTGCCTGCGCCATTCGCCGGTAAACTGCTGTCTTTGACTATTAAAGTGGGTGACAAGGTTTCTCAAGGTAGCGTTATTGCGACGATTGAAACTGTGACAGTGGGTGCAGCTCCTGCACCTGTTGCTCAAGCTGCGGCTCCTGCTCCAGTGAGCGCGGCGCCCGTTGCAGCCCCAACACCTGCAAGCCGTCCTCCAGTACCACACCACCCAAGTGCAGGTACACCTGTGTCTACCGGTGCGGTACATGCGTCTCCTGCGGTACGTCGTTTAGCCCGTGAATTTGGTGTCGACTTGACCCAAGTGACAGGTTCTGGCCGTAAAGGTCGCATTATGAAAGAAGACGTACAGGCGTATGTGAAATACGAACTGTCTCGTCCGAAAGCGACTGCGGCAACCTCTGTGGGTTCAGGTAACGGCGGCGGTCTGCAAGTGATTGCAGCACCTAAAGTTGATTTCAGTAAGTTTGGTGAAGTGGAAGAGATTCCATTAAGCCGTATCCAGAAGATTTCTGGCCCTAACTTACACCGCAACTGGGTAACTATTCCGCACGTGACTCAGTTCGATGAAGCTGATATCACTGAAATGGAAGAGTTCCGTAAGCAGCAAAACGATGTAGCGGCGAAGAAGAAAGCCGATTACAAGATCACGCCTTTAGTGTTTATGCTAAAAGCTGTGGCTAAAACGTTGCAACAGTTCCCAGTGTTCAACTCAAGCTTAAGTAGCGATGGCGAATCACTGATCCAGAAGAAGTATTTCCACATCGGTGTGGCGGTTGATACGCCAAACGGTTTGGTTGTGCCAGTCGTGCGTGACGTGGATAAGAAAGGCATTATCGAGTTATCTCGTGAACTGGCTGATATCTCTATCCGTGCCCGTGATGGCAAGCTGAAATCTGCTGACATGCAAGGTAGCTGTTTTACTATTTCTAGTTTAGGTGGCATTGGCGGTACAGCGTTTACGCCTATCGTTAACTACCCAGACGTGGCGATTTTAGGTGTGTCTAAATCTGAAATTAAGCCTAAGTGGAATGGTAAAGAGTTCGAACCTAAATTGATGTTGCCGCTGTCACTGTCATACGATCACCGCGTGATCGATGGTGCTATGGCTGCACGCTTTAGTGTGACGCTGTCAGGAATTCTGTCCGATATTCGTACTTTGGTTCTGTAAGCATATAAGGCTGCTCATCTTGAGTGGCCTTTTGTTTATTGTGATCAGTATCAAACACAGGTTAAAATGCGCCCACCTTACGCGCTGGCGCATTTTCGGTTGGCAGGATAGCTCCTCCAACGGATTGAATGAGAATTAGAGGAAAACATGAGTAACGAAATCAAAACTCAGGTAGTGGTATTAGGTGCAGGTCCTGCAGGTTATTCTGCGGCTTTCCGTGCAGCGGACTTAGGTCTAGAAACCATTATCGTTGAACGTTTTAGCACTTTAGGCGGCGTGTGTCTTAACGTGGGTTGTATCCCATCTAAAGCCCTATTACATGTTGCTAAAGTTATCGAAGAAGCCAAAGCCGTTGCTGCTCACGGTGTGGTTTTCGGCGAGCCAACTATCGATTTAGATAAGTTACGTGGCTTTAAAGAAAAAGTCATTGGCCAATTAACTGGCGGATTGGGCGGTATGTCCAAAATGCGTAAA
Source organism: Shewanella sp. SP2S2-4 (assembly GCF_031932025.1). NCBI lineage: Bacteria > Pseudomonadati > Pseudomonadota > Gammaproteobacteria > Alteromonadales > Shewanellaceae > Shewanella > Shewanella sp. SP2S2-4. The sequence goes on along the minus strand of NZ_JAUOER010000023.1, from coordinate 15,530 downwards.
GTTAACGTGGTTAACGGTTTTGGTAAATTCACTGGCCCTAACACGCTAGAAGTGACTGCTGAAGATGGCACTGTCAAAGTGGTTCAATTCGAGCAAGCTATCATTGCTGCGGGTTCTCGCCCAATCAAACTGCCATTCATTCCGCATGAAGATCCACGTATTTGGGATTCGACTGACGCATTAGAACTGAAAGAAGTTCCAGGCAAGTTGTTAGTGATGGGCGGCGGTATTATCGGCCTAGAAATGGGTACTGTGTACGCTTCTTTAGGCAGCGAGATCGACGTGGTTGAAATGTTCGACCAAGTGATCCCAGCAGCTGATAAAGACGTTGTTCGCGTATTCACTAAGCAAATCAAGAAGAAATTCAACCTGATCCTTGAAACCAAAGTCACAGCGGTAGAAGCCCGTGAAGACGGTATTTATGTTTCTATGGAAGGTAAGAGCGCACCAACTGAAGCAGTCCGTTACGATGCCGTATTGGTAGCAATTGGCCGTGCACCTAATGGCAAGTCGTTAGATGCTGAAAAAGCAGGTGTTAACGTTGATGAGCGTGGCTTTATCAAGGTTGATAAGCAACTGCGTACTAACGTACCGCACATCTATGCAATTGGTGACATCGTTGGTCAACCTATGTTGGCTCACAAAGGCGTGCACGAAGGCCACGTAGCGGCTGAAGTTATCGCTGGCATGAAGCACTACTTCGATCCAAAAGTGATCCCATCAATTGCTTACACAGACCCAGAAGTCGCTTGGGTTGGTTTAACTGAGAAAGAAGCGAAAGAGCAAGGTATTGCTTACGAAACCGCAACTTTCCCATGGGCTGCAAGTGGCCGCGCTATCGCATCTGATGCGAGCGAAGGCATGACTAAACTGATTTTCGACAAAGACACTCATCGCGTAATCGGTGGTGCTATTGTTGGCGTTAACGGCGGCGAGCTGTTAGGCGAAATCGGTTTAGCGATTGAAATGGGTTGTGATGCTGAAGATTTAGCATTAACCATTCACGCTCACCCAACACTGCACGAATCAGTGGGCTTAGCGGCTGAAATGTACGAAGGTTCTATTACTGATTTGCCAAACCCAAAGGCAAAGAAAAAGTAATTTAGCTGTCGATTAAAAAAGCGCTCATTTGAGCGCTTTTTTATTGCCTGTATTTTTTTGTAAATTTTATGTAAACAAGCGGATGAATTGATAGGATTGAGCTGCTACAGTACAACTATGGTATGAAGTAAGCCGTCACATGCAAACAAAAATAATTAGAACAATTCTGACATGTTTCATCCTTTCACTGACTTGCGTCCACTCGGCTTGGGCGGGCGGTTTTGTGCAGCGAGTTTTTACTGATAGGGACGGTTTAGCGGTCACCAGTATCCGCGGTTTGGCCTTAGATGATTACGGTTTTGTTTGGGCAGCGACTGAGCAGGGCTTGTATCGAGTCAGTAATTCTAAGGTGCGGCGTATCGATAAAATCGGCACCGAATCGCGACTGGCGGATGACTTTTTAACCTCAGTGGTGAACATAGAACGTGATAAGTTATTGGTCAGCACTAACGCAGCGATTTACCTCTACGATATTGTCCAAAATCAATTTACCGCCTTTGGTTCTCCCTATTTATTCCCGCAGTTTCCCGGTGGTGCACTGGTCTCGGCAGCCCGAAAAAATAGTAAAACATGGCGATTGTTAATCGATAATGGCCAGATATATGAATTCTCCCCTTCAAAGTCCGAGCTGCGCCTTATTACTCAATTGCCGGTTAACCGCGATCTTCCTTGGCGTAAATTGCTGGTCATGCCGAATGGTCAAATGCTGGTCGCGGGAACCTTGCAATTAGAGTTGCTAGAGCAAAATGGCGAGCGGGTATTCCAATACTCTTGGACCGAATCTATGGGCAGTATTCTCGATATGTTAGAGGATTCTCAGCATAGGATCTGGATTGCGACTGGCCGCGGCGTTTATCAATTAGATCAAGTTTCTAGGCAGATTATCCCCGTGCCAGAATTGCCCGATTGGAGCACAGTGATCATTGAGGATGCTAAAGGGGATCTGTGGTTTTCCAGTCGCATCGGTTTATTGAAATGGTCGCCCGAAACGCGGCAGATTGAAAACTATCAAAAGGAGTTGAAGGTTGAGGCCGACATGGAAACGCTAAAAGCCATGTTGTTTGATGATGCGGGTTTGATGTGGGTCGGAGGTTCAGGCGATGGATTGGCTTTATTGGCGTCACAGCCTGATTTTATCCTCGACACTTATACCGGCGATGAACCCTATCAATTGAGCGATGCCATGACTTGGTCAGTACATGCCAGTGATGAAGGCGTTTGGCTAGGTTCTTCCAATTTGGATTTTATTGCTAAAGGCAGTAGTAAAGCATTTAATGTGCAGATTGAGGGATTTAATCCCCATGAAAGCATTTATGATATCAGTGAGTTTGAGGGACATTATTTGCTGCTATCGACAACTAGCGGTCTCTTTGTTGTCGATAAAGACACTTTGCAAGGCAGCAGTTTTGCTAAGTGGACTCACGGTAATGATGGCTTTAAAAATAAGCTCATTTATAAAACCTACCTCGACCCTAAACTGAAAGGACGCATTTGGATTGCGACCACATCAGGGCTGTATTTTTGGGAAATGGGACTGTACGAACCTCAGCCCTTTGATATTGATAAATCATCGGACAAATTTGATGGCCCCAAGCGACCCGTTATCCGCACGATTTATCGTACGTCTGACGGTCGTCTGTGGGTTAGTGGTAAAAAAGTCTTTGGCTATATCGACAGCCAAAACGAGTTTCATGATCAGCGGCAGTTATTTAACGCCTTTGCGGCACAGCCAACGGTCAGTCATATTGAAGAAATGTCACCTGGGGTGATCTGGTTTGGCTCCTATGAAAAAGGTTTATTCGAATACCATCAGCAAACGGGATCGTTAATTTCACTGACTTCCGAATGGCAATTAAATTGCAGCTCAGTGTTTTTTATTCAAAAAACGCCTAAGTCTAATCTTGTGGGCTGCTCGGATTCTTTGATTCGTCAGGATATTCAAACAGGCAATATCGCAATGTTTAATCAACTCGATGGTTTAATTTCCGATGAGATGAACGAAGGCGCCTATTTTTACTCACCTAAAACAGGCTTTTACTTAGGCACGCCCGAGGGCGTGATGCGACTGGATGTCGATAGGCTGGCTAACCGCATTACCGATGACCATGTGATGCTTGAATCTGTCTCTGTTTACTATAACAACACGACAGAAGTTTCCTTGTTGCCGCGTAACCTGATGACCATCAAACCCGAAGCCAATATGGTTAGTTTTCAAATCACTAACTTAGATTATCTCGATGATTCGCCCATCCAATTTAAATATCGCTTACGTCATCAAGATGAAGAGAGTCGTTATGTGCTGCTTCAGGGGGAGGCGCAGATTAACCTCGCAGGTTTAGCTGCGGGTGGTTATGTATTAGATATTTTGAGTCAGGTGAATGGCATATGGTCAGACAAACCTTTTACCTATCCCTTTTATGTTGAGCAGCATTGGTGGTTATCCCAAGGTTTTAAGGGCATTTTACTGCTGTTATTTTCCATTATTGCCTTAAGTCTTGCTTGGTACCGACAACGTCAGATCAATACCTTTAAACAAATGAATCAGGCATTAACTGAGAGTGATGACAGACTAAGGCAATCTTTACGCGGCAGTGACTCAGATCTCTGGGAATGGCATAAGAATACGCAGGCATTTCACCTCGATAATCGCGGTTCTGTGCTTGGTACCCATGCCAATGAGATTGTGGTGAGTTTAGAGGATTTGCCCGTGCATCCACAGGATAGGGAAAAAGTGATCGATCAGTGGAATAGCATGATATCGGGGGAGAACGATAGATTCGAAGCCGAATATCGTTATCAGCGCAAGGAGGGTAATTGGGGCTGGTTAAGGGTAAAAGGGCGACCCGTTGCGCGTAATAAACACTCCAATGAGGTTGAGCGGGTCGCGGGTATTTATAGTGATATTACCGTGCAACGCCAGTTAGAAGATGAAGTGAATTTGCTGGCAAAAGCCTTTGGTAACACCTCTGAAGGTGTACTGATTTTAGATGTCGAAGGCAGTATTCGCGTGGCGAATTACGCTGCACAACAAATTATCGGCATCGATTCTGCTGATTTAGTCGGTCAATCCTTTGCTCAATTCGTGCAGATGAATGACGGTTTGGCATCGGAAATCCAGCAACTTCTTAGTGATAGCCAGTCTTGGACGGGCGAGCGTGAGTTAATCAATGCCAGTCAGCAACCTTGCCCCGTGTGGCTGAACGTGTCGGTGATGCAAAGTACTAACGGTAAAGTGACCCATTATGTGGTGGTATTCTCGGATATTACCGAACGTAAACGGACTGAGGCCGATTTACGCCGCTTAGCTAATTACGATGTGCTTACTGGGTTGCCAAACCGTTCCTTATTTTCTAGCCGTCTATTACAGTCGATTCAGGCCGCGCAGCAAACGGGTGAGAAATTAGCGTTACTCTTCTTAGATCTCGATAGATTTAAGCATGTTAATGACTCCTATGGACATAGCATGGGCGATGCCTTACTGGTCGAAGCCTCAAGCCGACTGCAATCTTGTATTGCTAGCGAGCATATGCTCTGCCGCTTTGGCGGCGATGAATTTGTGATTTTACTCAGAAATGCCAATAGCATTGACGAGATCAATCACATTGCCGAGCGACTACTGGAACAAATTGTGGCGCCTTTTAAGTTATATGGTCGTGAGTTTTATATTTCGACCAGTATTGGCATCAGTATTTGGCCCGACGATGCGGTGCAGCCTGAGGCTTTTATCAAGAATGCCGATCTCGCTATGTACCACGCCAAAGAAGAAGGGCGGGGGAATTTCCAATATTATTCTTCTGAACGTAATGCCCAAGCCCTCTATCATTTACGGCTTGAGGCCGATTTACGTAAAGCCATCGAACGGCAAGAGTTTGAGCTTTATTACCAGCCGCAAATTGATATTTTACGTAACGATAAGCCCATAGGAATGGAAGCATTAATTCGCTGGAAACATCCGCAGGACGGTTTTATTCGTCCCGATATTTTCATTAAAGTTGCCGAGGCCTGCGGCTTAATTGTGGATATTGATCGTTGGGTGTTAAGGCAAGCCTGTGTACAGGGGGCGCATTGGGCAAAGCGTTATGGCGCTACTTTTAAGTTGTCGGTTAATATTTCGGCGGTGCATTTTAGGCAGCCAGATTTTATTGAAGACATACAAAGAATCCTGCATGACACCCAAATGCCGACGGCATCTTTAGGTTTAGAAATCACCGAAGGCGTATTGATGAAGGAGCTGCATGTTGCTCAAGACCATCTTACGCGTTTGAAATCCTTAGGGATTGAAGTTGCCATTGATGACTTTGGAACGGGATATTCTTCGCTGGCCTATTTGCGCCATTTTGAAGTAAACACCTTAAAAATCGATCGCTCCTTCTTAATTGATATCGCCACTAATACGGCCGATCAGGCGATTGTGAGCAGTATTATTGAATTAGCCCGTAACCTTAAATTAAATGTGGTTGCCGAAGGGATTGAGACGGTTGAACAGTTAGAGCAAGTTTTTAGCCGCGGCTGTTATATTATTCAAGGGTATTATTTTGCTAAGCCTATGTGCGTGGATGATTTTGAACGCTATTTAGAAACAGATAACAGAATCGTCGTTATTGAACATTAAGCTAGGCTATAACAGCAAGATATTCACTAGCGTCCTTGAAATTTAAATGACGATATATTCAGTTAGGATTGATATTTTGTTTCGGCATTTATTCAATTAAACTTCACCTGTTTGTGTAAATAGTACACAGTCTTATCACTAGTCGGTCCAGATAAAATATGACTGACGGTTAAATCGATAAGTTTGGTAATATAACTCGGATTTTTATCCCATAAAAAAGTAACCTCACCATGATGCGTCAACTACTCGCTTCTATTATTTTGTGTATGTGCATGACTCCGTCGATGGCGGCAGAGCGCCTTAAAATTGGTGTCGTACTCAGTGGTGGTGGCGCTAAAGGCGCAGCCCATGTGGGGGTGCTTAAAATATTAGAAGAACATAATATCCCGGTCGATTACATCGCGGGCACGAGTATCGGTGCCTATGTCGCAGGCATGTACTCCTTGGGTTACAGCGCCAGCGAAGTCGAAGCGATCATGATGGGTGTTGATTGGGACAGTGGCTACTCGGATACTATCCCGCGCAATATTTTGAGTTATAGGGATAAACAGTTACGCGATCGCTACAACATTCCACTGAACATTGGTTATAACGAAGGCCAAGTAAGGGCGCCAAGTGGGTTGCTGCGTGGTCAAACTATGTCGCAACTTCTGCGTCAGTCTACCGATCTAGTACAGCAGTTTGGTGATTTTGATGATTTAGCCATTCCTTACCGTGCAGTGGCGACCGATTTAGAAACCAGCTTACCTGTGGTGATCAGTCACGGCAGTATGGTCAAAGCCATGCAAGCCTCTGCGACGGTTCCCGGTGCGCTGCAGCCCGCTCAAATTGACGGTAAGTTATTGGTCGATGGCGGTATTGCCAACAATATGCCTGTCGATGTCGTTAAGGCCATGGGCGCCGATATTATTATTGCCGTCGATATTGGTTCACCTCTAGTCAAAAAAGATAAATTAGACAGCACTATTGCCGTACTCGATCAGCTCTCCAACTTTTTGACCAATGCCAGCACCGAAAAACAAAAACTGCTGCTGACTGATAAGGATGTGTTGATCCGTCCCGCGATCGACGCCTTGAGCACTACAGATTTCACTATCATGCCCTTGGCATTAACCCTCGGCAAAGAAGCCGCTAATGGACAGCTTGATAAGCTGAGCAGCATGAGCGTGAGCCCTGAGGAATATGCCGCCTACGTCGAGGCCAAAAAAGCCAAAGGTAAGTTGTTAATGGCGGATGTGCGTCATTCTGTTAATGAAATTGTCTTCGATAACCAATCTAAGGTGAGTCTGAATCTCTTAACGGAAACCTTGAACATTAAACCTGGGCAAGCTGTGTCTAAGGACGAGCTGAATGAGGCGTTAAAGCGTATTTACTCCCTCAATAAGTTTGAGCGTGTCGATGCTGAGTTTGTCGAGGGTGAAGACGGCCGAGTACTGACTGTGACTACTAAAGCTAAGTCTTGGGGGCCAAATTATTTCCAACTAGGCTTTAACTGGGAGGATGATTTTAACTCTGAATCTGCCATCAGTTTTGACATGGCCTATACCATGACGGATTTGACCTTCAATGGCGGCGAGTGGCGCAATGAAATCAAACTCGGTATGGAAAAGTTATTTGCGACTGAGTTCTATCAGCCATTAGACAGAGACCAACAATTCTTTAGCCGCGCTCGTTATCAATACGATACCCGTAATTGGGACTTATACGATAATAACAATCGTCTGCTAACCTTTGACAAGAAAACCCACACCATAGAACTGGGTATCGGCTACAACTACACATCACAGGGCACGATTGAACTGGGTTTAGTGGCGGAGAAGGGCGCGATAATTAATGATGCCTGGCTGTTACGGGACTTAGATTTTAGCTCCTATGGAGCTTACTTTAGATTCGGCTACGACAGCTTAGACAGTATTAGTTTCCCGACATCGGGTAATCGCGTGACCTTAAACGTCTATGTGCGCAATGAAGATTTCGATGACATTATCGACGATAACCAAAACCAATACAGTGTGCAGATAGAGGCCGACTGGAAGGGCGCCTTGAGTGTCGGCAATCATGCTTTTGTGGGTAAGGCATCGATTTCAACCAACGATAATGATGGGATGAATACGCTGCATCTATCTGAGCTGGGTGGATTTTTAAATCTATCTGGCTACCATAAAGACTCACTGACAGGCGCGCATAAAGTCTTTGGCGCCTTTGTTTATCAATATGATCTCGGGCGTGATGCGCTCGGAATGACAGATTATCCTTTGTATCTAGGTTGGAGTTTGGAAGCGGGGAATGTCTGGGATGAGCGCTCTGAAGTCACTCTCACTGATCTGATTTATGCATCGAGTCTCTACATTGGTACTGATACTTCCATGGGACCTGCGGCAATCGGCTTTGGGATCACAGATCTTGGCGATAAGTCCTTCTATTTATTTGTGGGTAAAAACTTCTAGTTTGAGTTCTAGTTTGAGATTGATGTTAAGAGCTTAAGGGCATGACTGAGGTCGTGCCCTTATTTTTTGTGCGATAAAAATCCTAAACGGTCTTGATGGCATAGTGCCTGAATCGGTTCGCGCGTCGCTAAAGTGTCATATCCTTTTACAAAATCTTGCTACTGTGGGGCGTGCCAAGATGCTAAGGTTTTGCGGGAAAAATAATAACTCTTAAGGAAGCTGGGGAAAACAATGAAGAAGATAAGCACACTGGCACTGGGTATCGCCCTGAGTTTAGGTTTAGCCGCTTGTAGTACTGAGCCTAAAACTGAAGTCGCCGCGGTTTCTGGCATTGAATTGCAAAACTTTGATGCCTCAGTTCGCCATCAAGACGATTTCTATTACAGCGTTAACGGTAAATGGTTGGCGAATACGCCTATACCTGCCGACAAGTCTAACTACGGCGCATTTTCTGTGCTGTACGATCAAAGCCAAGATGCATTGAAAAAGATCATCGACGAAGCGGCTGCTAAAAAGAATCCAGCGGCAGGTTCTAATGAGCAGAAGATTGGTGATTTCAATGCCAGCTTTATGAATGCCGATTTGCTTGAGACCTTAGGTGTGACTCCGCTTAAGCCATTGCTGGCCGATATTGCTAGCGCAAAAACACATGCTGATTTACCTGCCGTTATGGGTAAATTGCTGACGACCGGCTCTGGTATTCCCTTTGGTTTTTACGTCAATAATGACGCCAAAAACTCAACTCAGTACGCCGTGTATCTAAGTCAGTCGGGCCTTACGCTGCCGGACCGAGATTATTACCTGAAAGATGACCCTAAGTTTGCCGCTAATCGCCAAGCCATGGCCAAGTATGTGACAGACATACTGACCGAAGCGGGTTACAAGGATGCTAAACGCGCGGCTAAAAACGTTGCCGATATTGAAATGATGATCGCCAAAAGTCAGTGGAGCCGAGTGGAATCTCGTGACGCCAATAAGGCTTACAACAAGTTAGATCGCGCTGAACTGCAAAAGTTAACGGGTCAATTTGATTTCAATGCCTTCGCGACCAGCGCAGGTTTAGGCGACAAAGTCACTGACATCATAGTGCGCCAACCTTCTTACTTCGAAAAACTCGGTGCAGGTTTCGAGACCTTCCCTGTATCGGCTTGGCAGGATTATCTCGCGTTCCACTTAGTAGATAGCTACGCCGAGTTACTGAGCAAAAACTTTGTTGATTTGAACTTCGCCTTTAAGAGTAAAACCTTAATGGGTATCGAAGAGCAACAACCACGCTGGAAAAAAGCCGTTGATGGCGCCGACCAAGTGATTGGTGAGTTAGTGGGCGAAGAGTATGTTAAGCAATACTTCAAGCCAGAAGCTAAAGCGCGTATGGAAACCATGATCAAAAACTTGATCAAAGGTTTTGAAGTCAGCATCAATGAACTTGAGTGGATGACGCCAGAAACCAAAGTCGCCGCCCAAGAAAAACTGGCTAAGTTTACCTATAAAATCGGTTATCCAGATAAGTGGAAAGATTACTCAGGTTTAGATATCAAGGCTGACGAGTTAGTCGGTAACTACATGCGTTACGCACAGTTTGAATATCAAGACATGATCAACAAGCTTGGCAAGCCAATCGATCGTACCGAATGGGGCATGACGCCACAAACGGTGAACGCTTATTACAGCCCAGTGAAAAACGAAATCGTATTCCCTGCTGCGATTCTGCAGCCGCCATTCTTCAATATGGATGCCGATGATGCGGTGAACTACGGTGGTATCGGAGCTGTGATCGGCCATGAAATCAGCCATGGTTTCGATGACCAAGGCGCTAAGTACGATGGCGACGGTAACCTGCGGGATTGGTGGTCAGATAAAGACCGCGAAGAGTTCCAAAAACGCGGTAAACAACTGTCAGCGCAATACTCAGGTTATGAAGCACTGCCCGGCAAGTTTGTTAACGGTGATTTGACCTTAGGGGAAAACATCGGCGACTTAGGCGGCTTAACCGTAGCGGCACGCTCGTATCTAATGAGCCTTAATGGCAAACCAGCGCCAGTGCTTGATGGATTAACGGGTGAGCAACGCTTCTTTGTGGGTTGGTCGCAAGTATGGCGTCGTAACTACCGTGATGAAGAGCTGAGCCGTCGTTTGCTGACAGATCCGCATTCACCGAGTCACTACCGCGCTATGGGGACGCCGCGTAACGTGGAAGCCTTCTATAAAGCTTTCGAGATGAAAGAAGGCGATAAAATGTATTTGACGCCAGATGAACGTGTAAAAATTTGGTAATACATTCAGTTGATTGAAACAAGAAAGCCAGACAATGTCTGGCTTTTTTATTGACGACAATAATCTAGGATGCTGCTGATTAATGTCCGTAACCTAAGGATTCGATTTTAGTGACTTTATTATCAGTGGCATAAAGCCGGCGCATTAAGCGTGTCGGTCCAAAGTCATAGGTCCATTCTTGATACTCAGTCGGCAACTTGCTGGGATCGATCACTCGGTCGCCGTCTGAGTTGAGATAAGTCGCTGGCAGACTGTACTCACGAATATCGCTGGGTGAGCCGCACTTCTCCAGCACAGTGGTTAAGGTATCGCCAGTGTTGACCACTTGTTGCTTGCAGTGCATAGCACCACCCGCATTAGCGGACAAGCTGACGGACATGAGTATTAAGCCCATGGGTAATAATACGGGTGATAATAAAGACAGGTACTTCATTGGCTCCCCTCTCGGACATACATCATTCTGCTATTCATCCACACGACAAAGACTCATTATCCATATAGCTAAAACTAAGCTTATCCGCCCAGCAGAGACTAGGCGTGTTATGGCGTTATTGAGCTAAGAGTGTCGGCAAGGCCAATAAGTTCTCAGCCTGATGGTGGGCGATAACCCACTTAGCTTCGCTTCTTTGCTCTGGCGCGGGGATCGCAAGCGTTTGCATATTGGCCGCTCGGGCGGCAATTAAGCCATTAAAAGAATCTTCGATCGCAAGGCAATAGCGGGGATCGACATCTAACGCCTTAGCGCAATTCAAATACACTTCAGGGTGTGGCTTGCCGTAGATCAGGTGTTCAGCCGATTCTATCGCCATAAACTTTTCACTGAGATCTAACTTAGTTAATACTGCTTGGATAATAGTATTTGGGGATGAAGTAGCTAAGCCGATTTTAAGACCCAGTGTTTGGCAGTGATCAATTGCTTCGTGAACGCCCAGCATAGCTTCGCCGCTAATCAGAATTTCACTCGCGACCTTATCAACAATCGCTTGGCTGATCTTGGCATTGTCGTAGTGAGGCCAAGGAGCCTTGTGGTACCAATAATCGACGCACTGATCGATACGTAAACCTGTGGTTTGTTGAATCGTTTCTATGGTCACGGGCACGCCAAGTGCGGATAACACTTCATACTCGACCTGCTGCCATAGGGGTTCTGAATCGATTAAAACGCCATCCATATCAAAAATAACGGCTTGAATGCTAAGGGATGTCATTGGTGCTCCGATGGACTGGGGAAATAACTGAGATATGCAGTAAATTAAGCCTGAGTGTAAGTTCTCGCACTGCATCTTAAAAGCCAAAATGGCGCAAGATGAGAAAAATTTACACATATTTGATCTAGGGCGCTGAAAATTGCCTGTTCGATTTAAAATTAATGAAACATTGTTAACTATTTGTAGTGTATGGTTTTTTGTCTGTTTTCAAACTATTGTCTAATTTCACTTGTTTTAATATTCCCGTAAGTTGGCATTCGCCGCCGGATTTAGTCCTTATTTCGCTTTTTGCCGAGTGTGACCTGATTCATACTTTTGCAAAGCTGTAGTATACTGCAGGCCGGAAATACGGGTCGATCATGTCGGACTGTCAGCTTCAATTAAGAAGACGTGCAGTTTCGTTGTTAGAGCGCCAAACAAAGAGGAATGTTGCCGTGCTAGAAGCATATCGTAAACACGTCGCAGAACGTGCTGCAGAGGGCGTAGTCCCTAAGCCATTAGATGCACATCAAGTGGCTGAACTGGTTAAGTTAGTTCAAAACCCACCCGCAGGTGAAGAGGCTTTCGTTCTCGACCTGCTTGAAAATCGAATTCCCCCAGGTGTTGATGAAGCCGCTTATGTTAAGGCTGCTTTCTTAGATGCGGTTGCCAAAGGCACTGAAAAATCACCTATTTTGTCTGCTGAGCGTGCTACTGAGTTATTAGGCACTATGCAAGGCGGCTACAACATCGAACCTCTAATCGCGCAGCTGGATAACCCAGCGTTAGCACCTTTAGCCGTTAAAGCCTTATCTCACACTCTGCTGATGTTTGATTCTTTCCACGATGTGGTTGAGAAGATGGAAGCAGGCAATGAGTTTGCTAAGCAAGTGGTTGAAGCGTGGGCGAATGCAGATTGGTACTTAAACCGTCCAAAACTGGCCGACAAAGTCACTCTGACAGTATTTAAAGTCTCTGGTGAAACCAACACCGATGACTTGTCACCAGCACCAGATGCTTGGTCACGTCCTGATATTCCATTACACGCGTTAGCTATGCTGAAAAACGCCCGTGATGGTATCGAGCCTGACGTTGCTGGCGCCGTTGGCCCAGTGAAAAAAATCGAAGCGTTAAAAGCGCAAGGTTTCCCACTAGTCTATGTGGGCGACGTTGTGGGAACCGGTTCATCACGTAAATCAGCGACTAACTCAGTACTGTGGTTTATGGGCGATGACATTCCATTCGTACCCAATAAGCGCGCTGGCGGTTTCTGCCTTGGCGGTAAAATTGCACCGATTTTCTTCAACACTATGGAAGATGCGGGCGCACTGCCAATTGAGCTTGACGTAAACAAAATGGAAATGGGCGATGTGATTGACATCTACCCATACGCCGGTGTGGTTAAGCGTCACGACAGCGACGAAGTGATTTCAGAATTCAGCTTAAAAACTGAAGTGCTGTTAGACGAGGTTCGTGCTGGTGGTCGTATTCCACTGATCATTGGTCGTGGTTTAACTGACAAAGCCCGTGAAGTATTAGGTTTAGGCGTATCTGACGTATTCGTGCGTTCACAAGACGTGGCTGATACGGGTAAAGGTTATACGCTTGCACAGAAAATGGTTGGTAAAGCATGCGGCGTAGCTGGCGTGCGTCCTGGCCAATACTGCGAACCTAAGATGACCTCCGTTGGTTCACAAGATACCACTGGTCCTATGACCCGTGACGAGCTGAAAGATTTAGCTTGTTTAGGTTTCAGTGCTGATTTGACTATGCAGTCATTCTGTCACACTGCGGCTTATCCAAAGCCTGTTGATGTGAACACACATCATACTCTGCCAGATTTCATCATGAACCGCGGCGGTGTATCACTGCGTCCAGGCGATGGCGTAATCCACTCATGGTTAAACCGTATGCTGCTGCCAGATACCGTTGGTACGGGTGGTGACTCACATACGCGTTTCCCAATCGGTATTTCATTCCCAGCAGGTTCTGGCTTAGTGGCGTTTGCTGCGGCGACTGGTGTTATGCCGCTCGACATGCCGGAATCAGTATTAGTGCGCTTCAAGGGCAAAATGCAACCCGGTATCACACTGCGTGATCTGGTACATGCTATCCCATTAAAAGCCATTGAACTGGGCATGCTTACCGTTGAGAAGAAAGGTAAAGTCAACATCTTCTCTGGTCGCGTACTGGAAATCGAAGGTCTTGAAACCTTGAAAGTTGAACAAGCTTTCGAACTGTCTGATGCTTCAGCTGAGCGCTCTGCTGCCGGTTGTACTATCAAGTTAGACAAAGAACCTATCATCGAATACCTGAACTCAAACATCATCATGCTGAAGTGGATGATCGCTGAAGGTTACGGCGATCGTCGTACCATTGAACGTCGTATCAAAGGTATGGAAGAGTGGTTAGCGAATCCTGAACTGATGAGCGCCGATAAAGATGCTGAGTACGCTGCGGTAATCGAAATCGATTTGAACGACATCAAAGAGCCAATCCTGTGTGCGCCGAACGATCCTGATGATGCCGTTCTGCTGTCATCTGTTGCGCAAACTAAGATTGACGAAGTGTTCGTTGGTTCTTGTATGACCAACATAGGTCACTTCCGCGCAACCGGTAAGATGCTAGATAAGTTTGCTAAAACTCTGCCAACCCGTCTGTGGATTGCACCACCGACTAAGATGGATAGAGATCAGTTGACTGAAGAAGGCTACTATGCGATTTTCGGTCGTGTAGGTGCGCGTATCGAGATCCCAGGTTGTTCACTGTGTATGGGTAACCAAGCACGTGTGGCTGAAGGTTCGACTGTGGTATCGACGTCGACTCGTAACTTCCCTAACCGTTTAGGTACAGATGCTAATGTATACTTAGCCTCTGCTGAACTGGCTGCGGTAGCTGCACTGTTAGGTCGTCTGCCATCACCTGAAGAATATCAAGAATACGCCAAAGAGTTGGACGCGACAGCGGCTGACACTTACCGTTACTTGAACTTCGATCAAATTGAGTCTTACACTAAGAAAGCCTCAGAAGTGATCTTCCAGTCAGCCGTATAATCGATTACCGTTAAGGTAACTTGATGTCAAAAGCCAGCGTAAGCTGGCTTTTTTGTGGGTAAGTTTCTCTCTGCGCATATATATGTACAAATAGCTCATCTAAATAGTGATGCTTCGTCTCTTCCATATAACAGGCTAGGATTCTATAAATAACGAAGCATTAATAAATAAGCATAAATAGCCAAGTGCATCTGTCTTTAGGTTGTTCACTAAAGGCGCTATCCCAATCAGTGTCCGGCTTCACCTCACTGAATCTAGTTTTTGAAAGACTGAACCTTCTATTTTCATATTTACCAACAGATCATTCCATGGGCTTTTGCTATGAAAAATGCAGAGTAAAGGCATTGTTTTGACTAAAGTGTGGATAACTTTGGGGGTAAGTGGTGGGTATGGTGTGGTTAGATTAGATAATTAGAATTAACTGCAAATTTCCTTAAAATAGGGGTTGCACAAAATCTCCTGCTCCCTATAATGCGCATCCACTGACACGGCAGACAGCGTTAAGCAGCCTGATGTGACAGTTCATCGATGAGTTTACTGATTGATGAGCGTTGAGAAAGTTTGCAAAAACTCCTTGACGCGAAACGGGAAATGCGTAGAATACGCAGCCCTAGCCAACTGGAAGCGTTCGGCGCTCAGTGTGGTACTCAAGTTCTCTTACGAATATTGAGTTGCTCTTTAACAAGATAAAACAAGAAATCTGTGTGGACACTCACAGGTGTTGAGTTAATCGAAACTGCTTAACCTTCGGGTTGGCAGTCAAAGAATTAAATCAATGATGAAGAGTGTTCATAGCAATATGTACATAATTTTGGTTTCGCTTTCTTCTCTTTATGAAAAGAATGCGGAAACAAAT